>NZ_JABUZF010000264.1:45414-63802 GCF_014897885.1 Halomonas sp. 3D7M
GTTGCCGTTTTGGTCTGCTTGAGTTGTGATGGCTTTCTGCCACAATGCATTCAGGACAGGGGAGGCAAGGATGCTTCAGGCAGGATGCAACGGGATGCAGGTCAGATACGCTAGGTGACACAGTGATGTGGGTTCTGGCAAGGATGTTATCTGAGGAGTTTGACACAGGGAGTGGTCAGAGGAAGTGCTTGGAGCGGGCGGCCTACGGGCCGCCTTTTTTTGTATGCCCAGCCCGTGGCACACAAAAAAACCAGCGCGAACGCTGGTCTGAAAATGCGTGGCTTCTAAGATTAGCGTTCGAGCTTCTCCAGCTTACCTGTTTTGCCATCCCACTCTTCTGCATCGGGCAGCGGATCTTTTTTCTCGGCAATATTCGGCCATACATCGGCTAATTCAGCATTAATTTCTATAAACTGCTCTTGGCCATCCGGTAGCTCATCTTCTGAGAAGATAGCTTCTGCGGGGCACTCCGGTTCACACAGGGCGCAGTCAATACACTCGTCTGGGTGAATGACCAGGAAGTTGGGGCCTTCGTAGAAGCAGTCGACCGGGCAGACTTCAACACAGTCGGTGTATTTGCACTGGATGCAGTTCTCGGTAACGACAAACGTCATCTTGCTATCCCTCTTGCGGGACCGGGAGCTTCCCGGTCGTGGTCAATAGTTAATGGTTATAAATCGGCCGTTTCTTATAAGATAAAACAGTATGGGCGACATTCTAGTGGTGCCCTTACGCGGCGGCAAGCGCTCATGGCTTTCCTTTCATACCATTACAGTAGCTCTCGCCACTGATATAGCAGCGCTAGCGCTTCGCGGGGTGTTAAATCGTCTACATCGGCCTTGCCTAACGCTTCCACCACCGGGTGCGGTGCGCTGGCGAACAAGTCGTTTTGTTGCGGTGCTGTAGAAGCGCCGCTTGGGCGCTGCAACTCATCCACATCGCGCTGCTCGAGGGCCATTAGTTTTTCACGGGCTCTGCGTATCACATGGTTGGGAACACCTGCCAACTGGGCTACCTGTAAGCCATAGCTCTGACTCGCAGGACCCGCTTCGATACGGTGCATAAACACGATGCTGTCGCCGTGCTCGGTGGCTGTTAGGTGAATATTTGCCACACCCTCGGCTTGTTCCGGCAGTGCGGTCATTTCAAAATAGTGCGTGGCAAATAGGGTGAGTGCCTTTGCTTCGGCTAGGTATTCAGCACTTGCCCAGGCCAGTGAAAGGCCGTCAAAAGTGCTGGTACCACGGCCAATCTCATCCATTAACACCAAGCTATGTTCGGTAGCATTGTGCAAAATATTAGCGGTTTCGGTCATTTCTACCATAAATGTAGAGCGACCACCCGCTAGATCATCTGACGAGCCTATGCGGGTAAAAATACGATCTACAGGGCCTATTTCAGCGCTATCGGCGGGTACGAAGCTGCCGCTATGCGCCAACAGCGCGATGAGCGCGGTCTGGCGCATATAGGTTGATTTACCGCCCATGTTGGGGCCGGTGATAATCAGCATGTGCTGATCAGGTGTTAGCGTGACATCGTTGGGCACAAACGGTGTATCGCTGACATGTTCGACCACGGGGTGCCGTCCAGCGGTAATTCTAAGGCCAGTGGCATCCCGTAGCTGGGGCCTTACCCAATTGAGTGCCTCAGCACGCTCGGCAAAGGCGCAGAGTACGTCAAGTTCAGCCAATGCCCGCGAGGTGTTTTGCAGTGCGTGAAGCGCCGCGTTGAGCTCACCCATCAGGCGTTCGTAGAGCCACTTCTCACGCGTGAGGGCTCTGGACTTGGCCGAGAGTGCTTTATCTTCAAACTCTTTAAGTTCTGGAATAATAAAGCGTTCAGCATTTTTTAGCGTTTGACGACGGATGTAGTCGGCGGGCGCCTGCTGAGCCTGAGAGCGAGGTAGTTCAATAAAGTAGCCATGAACCCGGTTATAGCCGACTTTTAAATTGGCCAGGCCAGTGCGTTCGCGCTCGCGCAGCTCCAACTGCACTAAGTACTCACCGGCATTCTCAGCCATGCCACGGTGCTCATCTAGCTCGGCGTCAAAGCCGTTCGCAATCACGCCGCCATCGCGAATGACTACCGGAGGATTCTCAACCAACGCGCGAGTTAAGGTATCGGCTATTTCTGGGTAGGGGCGAATGTGAGGTTTAAGACCATCGATAGCGCTACCACTATCAATTTCGCTTAGCAATTGCTCAAGTGCGGGTAGCGTTACCAGGGCGTCGCGCAGGCGCGCCAAATCCCGAGGGCGCGCGCTATACAGTGCGACGCGGGCCAGGATGCGCTCGACGTCGCCTACATCACTCAACGTATCGCGTAGCGGTAGGTAAGCTGCTTCAATAGAGAGCAACGCCACGCCAGCGTGACGTCCTTCCACGACATTACGCTGGCGCAGCGGGCGGTTAAGCCAGCGCTTTAGTAATCGCGAACCCATCGCGGTGGTGCAGGTGTCTAACACGCTGGCCAGGGTGTTATCGCTGTTGCCGCCGAGATTAATATCAATTTCCAGATTGCGCCGACTGGCCGCGTCAATCACTACGGCATCATCGCGGTTTTCGACGCTAATGGCCGTTACGTGGGGCAGTCGTGAACGTTGGGTGTCTCGGGCATAATCGATTAGTACGCCCGCCGCGATGAGTGCGCTGGTTAAGTGCGCACAACCAAAGCCGCGTAAATCCTGGACTTCAAATTGATCGCACAGGCTGCGCGTGGCGCTGTCTAAGTCAAACAGCCACTCCCCTTGGCGTCTTAGGCTGCGCTTTTGTGACCATGCGTCGGGCAAGGTCAAGCTTTCGGGCACTAACAGTTCGGCAGGCGACAGGCGGGTTAGCTCTGCCTGCATCTCGGCTTCACTTTCTACTTCCAAGACATTGAAGCGCCCACTAGAAAGCTCCAGCCATGCAAGGCCCCAGCCATCTTTGCCGGGCGCAACAGCGACCAGCACGTTATCTCGGCGAGCATCCAGTAAGGCTTCATCGTGAAGCGTGCCAGGGGTGACAATGCGCACTACTTGTCGATCAACGGGGCCTTTGCTTGTGGCAGGGTCGCCGATTTGCTCGCAGATAGCGACGGATTCACCAGCTGACACCAAACGGGCTAAATAGCCTTCAGCGCTATGGTAGGGCACGCCTGCCATAGGAATAGGTTTACCGCCTGATTGGCCGCGCTGGGTAAGGGTGATATCCAGCAGCATTGCGGCGCGCTTGGCATCATCGAAAAATAGCTCGTAAAAATCCCCCATCCGGTAAAACAGAAGTACCTCTGGGTGATCGCGTTTGATCTTAAGATATTGCGCCATCATTGGCGTATGAGCGGGGCTGGCCTGTGACATGGGCGTCCTGGTTGAGCGTTGCGCAAGCAGTCTCAGCTTGCGGCATGTTCTTTGGCAGTTACTTTAAACGACTTCTTTGGGCAATTTCTTTGAGCAATTTCTTTGAGAAAGTTAAACACGGTATTCTACGCTGAACTGAGGTCTCACATGAAGGAGTCACCATGGCACCTAGCGTTTCAAGCCTGAAGAATCTTGACCTATCACTGCTCGCTCAGCGGTTGGGAAGGCTGTGTCAGCAGCTTGGGGTTGAAGTTTCCACAGCAGAGTCCTGTACAGGCGGCGGTATCGCCAGCGCAATTACCTCTGTGGCAGGTAGCTCTGCGTATTTTACAGCAGGCTACGTAACCTACTCCAATGCTGCTAAAACGCGTATGTTGGATGTGCCCGAGACGCTTATCGAAGCCCATGGCGCGGTCAGCGAGCAAGTAGTTAATGCAATGGTTAAGGGGGCTTGCTTAGCAAGTGGGGCTGATTTAGCGGTTGCCGTCAGTGGGGTGGCGGGCCCTGATGGTGGCAGTCAAGAGAAGCCTGTTGGTACCGTATGGCTTTCCTGGGGCAGTGCAGAAAGCCAACAGGCAGCGTGTTTCCACTTTCACGGCGACCGACAGGCGGTACGCGAACAAGCCGTACGTGAAGCATTGGCAGGCCTAGTTGCGCGCTTGACGGCCCAGGCCAACGGCAGTGAAAAGAAATAAACATTAAATATGGTGCTGAGGATTTGTTTAGCCGCTAATCTTTGGCATACTACTGGCTAATTATACAGTTTGTAATGAGGAATTTCTGCATGGCTCAGGATGACAACCGCACCAAAGCGCTAAATGCTGCACTTAGCCAGATTGATCGCCAGTTTGGTAAGGGGACCGTTATGCGCCTTGGCGATGCACCGCGCGTAATAATGCCGTCTGTCTCCACCGGTTCATTGGGGCTTGATATTGCGCTTGGTATCGGCGGGTTGCCGTTTGGGCGCGTATGTGAAATTTATGGCCCAGAGTCATCAGGTAAAACGACTCTGACCCTGTCAGTCATTGCGCAGGCGCAAAAACAGGGCAAAGTATGTGCGTTCGTCGATGCAGAGCACGCTCTGGACCCAAGCTATGCAGAAAAGCTCGGGGTTAATCTAGACGACTTGCTGGTTTCCCAGCCTGATACCGGTGAGCAAGCGCTGGAAATTACCGACATGTTGGTACGGTCCGGCGGGGTAGATGTGATCGTGATCGACTCCGTGGCTGCATTAACGCCGCGTGCTGAAATCGAAGGCGAAATGGGCGACTCCCACGTTGGTCTTCAAGCACGCTTAATGTCTCAGGCATTGCGTAAAATTACCGGTAATATCAAAAACGCCAATTGTTTAGTGGTGTTTATCAACCAGATCCGCATGAAGATCGGCGTAATGTTCGGTTCGCCCGAAACCACGACCGGCGGTAATGCGCTTAAATTCTACGCCAGCGTACGCCTGGATATTCGGCGTACAGGCTCCGTAAAATCGGGTGATGAAGTTACTGGTAACGAAACCCGTGTGAAGGTAGTTAAAAACAAAGTGGCGCCGCCATTCCGCCAGGCTGAGTTCCAAATTCTCTACGGTAAGGGTATCTACCATGCGGGCGAGGTGATTGATCTGGGCGTCCAGTGCAGCTTGGTAGACAAGGCGGGCGCGTGGTACAGCTATAAAGGCAAAAAGATTGGTCAGGGCAAAGCCAATGCAGCTCAGTATTTAGAAGAGCACCCTGAAACCATGGAAGAGATTGAAGCGCAAATCCGAGCGCAACTGCTTGCTCCCCCGGATGTAAAAAAAGAAGAAGCTCCTGAGGCAGATGTTGCCGCTGAGAGCGATGATGATTTGCTGTAAGCCTCTTTATGATGCTGTTCTCTAAACCGTTGAGTAAACGCTATGTTTTCTTCCAGCGGTGAGTTAACGCCGCGTGAAGTAGCGATTCAAATGCTGTCTCGGCGCGAGTACTCTCGTGCTGAGCTAGCGCGCAAGTTGCAGCAAAAATCATTTCAGCCTGATGAGATTGATGTCTGTCTGAATAGCTTAGAAGAGCAGAACTTACAGTCCGATGAACGTTTTGCTGAAAGCTTTATACGTTCACGGATTCTTCGTGGGCAAGGGGTTATTCGCATTAAGGGCGAACTGCGCCTGCGGGGCGTAGATCAAGAAACGTCAACGACGGCTTTTGCCACAGTAGAAGAGCGCGAGGCCGTAGATTGGTTTGAGCTAGCTCGCGATACCTTGGCTCGGCGCTTTTCCTCGCCAGGTGATACTCCCAAAGAGCGTGCTAAACGCGAGCGTTTTCTCGCCACACGCGGCTTTAATTTTGAACAAATCCGCTACGCGTTGTCTTGCTTGTAACTTCCCTTATATAAGCCTTCTCCGGGTGTTTTTTCACCCTCTGTTTTAGTTCTGCCACTAACTGCGGCTTTAGTCGTTTGACAACTGCGTTATAATGCACCTTTTGCGACCCCAGCGGGTGGCGGCGATAGCGCCCTGGGGCATCATGCTTTCTTGTCACGGATACCCTATGAAAAGCGCAGAGATCAGACAGGCCTTTTTATCTTTTTTTGAAAAGCAGGGGCATACTATTGTGCCCACCAGCTCTCTAGTGCCGGGCAATGACCCGACGCTGCTCTTCACCAATGCAGGCATGGTGCCCTTCAAAGACGTTTTTCTTGGCCGTGACCCGCGACCCTATGTACGCGCCACGTCAGCCCAGCGCTGCGTGCGTGCTGGCGGTAAGCACAACGATCTAGATAACGTTGGCTACACGGCGCGTCACCACACGTTTTTTGAAATGCTGGGTAACTTCAGCTTTGGTGACTACTTTAAGCGTGATGCCATTCGCTTTGCCTGGACATTTCTGACGGAAACGTTGGGCCTGCCCAAAGAGAAGCTCTGGGTCACGGTGCATATCAGTGACGATGAAGCCGAGCGTATCTGGAAAGATGAGATTGGCATTGACCCTGAGCGTTTCTCAAAGCTTGATGAAGATAATTTCTGGCAAATGGGCGACACCGGTCCTTGTGGCCCCAGCTCTGAAATCTTTTTTGATCATGGTCCAGAAGTATGGGGTGGCCCGCCTGGCAGCCCTGAAGAAGATGGCGATCGCTACATCGAAATCTGGAACCTGGTGTTCATGCAGTTCGATCGTGATGCCGCTGGAACATTGAATCCGCTGCCTAAGCCTTCTATCGATACGGGAATGGGCTTGGAGCGGGTGGCTGCTGTAATGCAGGGCGTTCACTCCAACTACGAGATCGATCTGTTCCAAAACCTGCTGAAAGCTGCTGCTGAATCGACAGGCCATGGTGACACCACGACGCCTTCGTTACGCGTGATTGCCGACCATATTCGCTCTTGTGCCTTCTTGATTACAGACGGCGTTCTGCCTTCCAACGAAGGGCGCGGCTATGTGCTACGTCGGATTATTCGCCGGGCGATTCGCCATGGGCATAAACTGGGTGCTTCCGAGCCGTTTTTCCACAAGCTGGTAACCGCACTAGATGCTGAGATGGGCGACGCCTATCCTGAATTGCGTGAAGCGAGCGAACAAATTACCCGCGTGCTGCTTAAAGAAGAGGAGCAGTTTGCTCGCACGTTGGACCATGGCATGGGGCTGTTGAATGCGGCGCTTGAAGAGCTGCAGGGTGACATGCTACCTGGCGAAACCGTCTTTAAGCTTTACGATACCTACGGTTTCCCCTTCGACCTGACGGCGGATGTATGCCGTGAGCGTGAAGTCACACTGGATGAAGCCGGTTTTCAGCGCGAGCTAGAAGCGCAACGTGAACGTGCGCGGGCGGCCAGCCAGTTTGGCGCTGACTACAGCGCTGCTATTGACCTGGAGGGTGAAACCCAGTTTACAGGTTACGAACATCTGGCCGACCAAGCGACAGTTACTGCCATCGTGGATAGCGAAGGTAATGCGTTAGCGGCTCTGGAAGCTGGCCAGAAAGGCACTGTTGTACTGGACCGTACGCCATTCTATGGTGAATCGGGCGGCCAGGTGGGCGACACCGGTTACTTATATGTTGATGGCGGTCGCTTCCAGGTAACCGACACGCAGAAACAGAGTGGCCACCACCTTCACCAAGGCATTATGGTCGATGGCGCGTTGAGCGTCGGCGCTAACGTGCGAGGCGAGGTGGATGCCAGCTTGCGTAGCGCGACCATCCGTAATCACTCGGCGACTCACTTGCTGCATAAAGCACTGCGTATGGTGCTGGGTGATCATGTTCAGCAAAAAGGCTCACTGGTAAACGCAGAGCGCCTGCGCTTTGACTTTAGCCACTTCGAGCCGATGACCGCAGAGCAAATAGCGGAAGTAGAGCGGCTGGTAAATGAGCAGATCTTAGCGAATGCGCCGACCAAAACGGAGCAGATGAGCCTTGCAGAGGCGAAGGCAAAAGGGGCGGCCGCGCTATTTGAAGCTAAGTATGCCGATAACGTGCGGGTGCTGACCATTGGCGCTGATGACTTCTCTATCGAGCTGTGTGGTGGTACTCACGTGAACCGTAGTGGTGATATTGGTTGTTGCCATGTGGTGAGCGAAGTAGGTATCGCTTCTGGCGTGCGTCGTATTGAAGCGATTACCGGTGAAAATGCGCTGGCTTACTTCCGTGAGCAGGAAGCTCGTGTTCAGCGGCTTGGCGAACGACTGAAAACCAAGCCCGAGCAAGTGGAAGCTCGGGTTGAATCGCTGGTTGAGCGTAACCGCGCGCTGGAAAAAGAGCTTGAGCAACTTAAAGCGAAGCTGGCAAGCGCTGCGGGCAGTGACATGCTTAGCCAGGTGCAAGAGATCAACGGTGTTAAGTTACTGGTCACCCAGCTTGAGGGTGTTTCGGGTAAAGATTTACGTGGCGTACTTGATCAGTTGAAAAACAAGCTTGGCTCAGGCGTTATCCTGCTTGGGGTTGCGGATACCGCGGCAGGTAAGGTGAGCTTGATTGCTGGGGTTACCCAGGACTTAATCGGCCGCGTAAAAGCGGGTGAATTAGTCAATCATGTGGCTTCGCAGGTAGGTGGAAAGGGTGGTGGTCGCCCGGATATGGCTCAAGCGGGTGGAAGTTTACCCGATGCCTTGCCAGCAGCATTAAGCAGCGTGCCGGCTTGGCTGGAAAATACGCTTAGCTAATTACAAAGGCCGGTGGCACTATTTGCTACCGGCTTTTTGTTAAATAGCAATAACAATACTCACTCTCCATTCCCGAACCTATAGGAAAAAACGGCATATGGCATTATACGTACAGAAGTTCGGCGGCACCTCTGTGGGCTCTGTCGACCGTATCAAGGCCGTGGCGGAAAAGGTTAAAGGCTTTCGCGATCAAGGCCACCAAGTTGTAGTGGTGGTGTCCGCGATGAGCGGAGAGACCAACCGCCTGACGGATATGGCAAACGCAATCAATGATGACCCAGCGCCGCGTGAAATGGACATGCTGCTCTCAACGGGCGAGCAGGTGACCATTTCGCTGATGGCAATGGCGCTTCAGCAGATAGGTGTTTCTGCTACTTCTCATACGGGGGCTCAAGTCGGCATTCACACCGATAGCGCCCACACCAAAGCACGTATTCGGCGCATTGAAACCGATGACCTGAAAGCTGACCTTGATAAAGGCAAAGTGGTTGTGGTGGCTGGCTTCCAGGGTGTCGATGAAGACGGCAATATTACGACGCTTGGGCGTGGTGGTTCTGATACCACAGGTGTTGCGCTTGCTGCGGCGCTTGGTGCTGATGAGTGTCAGATATACACCGATGTTGATGGTGTTTACACCACAGACCCTCGCGTGTGTTCCAAGGCTCAGCGCCTTGAGAGCATTACCGTGGAAGAGATGCTTGAACTCGCAAGCCTGGGCTCCAAAGTTCTACAGATTCGCGCCGTCGAATTTGCGGGCAAGTACAACGTACCACTTCGCGTGCTGTCGAGCTTTGAAGATGGCCCCGGCACCCTAATTGTTGCAGACGCAGACCAAGACGAGGACGCTATGGAAGAACCGCTAATCTCCGGTATCGCTTTTACTAAAAACGAAGCTAAATTAACCCTGTTGAATACGCCTGATGTGCCAGGTGTCGCGTCGCGTATTCTTGGTCCTATCGCCGATGCCAATATCGAAGTCGATATGATTGTGCAAAACGTGGCGCCTGCTGGTGATTACACCGACTTCACCTTTACCGTTGCTAAAGGCGATTACAAAGCGACCAAGAAGTTACTTGAAGAGACAGTAATTCCTGACTTGGGTGGCGGCGAGCTACGTGGCGATGACAACATTGCCAAAGTATCGCTTGTGGGTGTTGGTATGCGCTCTCATGCCGGTGTTGCTTCTAAAATGTTCCGTGTTTTGGCCGACGAGAACGTCAATATCCGTATGGTTTCCACGTCTGAAATTAAAATTTCCGTCGTTATTGATGAAAAGCATATGGAGCTTGCGGTTAATGCCTTGCACAAAGCATTCGGTTTAGATAGGTCTGATATCGAATCTGAATAACAATTGCGCACTAAACCTTCTACGCTGAAGGATACTTGCTGCCGTGTGGTGGTGAGCTTTCTTTCAACGGGAGGTTAGGGTGTCATAGGAGCTTGAGCCATTGGTGGTGGCGGCACCCATACCGCATAATAGTGTGGTGCCGCTTTGAGCGGACACATCCCGTTGTATAAAAACGTCTGAGAAGGAGATCAGCCATGCTCATCCTAACCCGCCGTGTCGGCGAAACACTGATGATAGGTGATGAGATCACCGTTACAGTGTTAGGTGTGAAAGGTAATCAAGTACGTATTGGTGTTAACGCACCAAAAGACGTTGCGGTTCACCGTGAAGAGATTTACCAACGCATTCAGCGTGAACGCAACAGCGAAAGCGAATCTGAGTAAATGGTTGTCTGTGTTGCGTCTACTACAAGGCGTTTAAGCGGTAACTACGGAGCGGTGCGAAAAAAATTGGCGTAGGGCTGGACAGCAGTCGTCAAAATCGGTAATATTCGCGCCGTGCCGTTGAGGAGAGGTGGCCGAGTGGCTGAAGGCGCTCCCCTGCTAAGGGAGTATAGGGTTTATAGCCCTATCGAGGGTTCGAATCCCTCTCTCTCCGCCAACTGCATAAAGCAACATCAATTTGGATAAGCGCCCGTAGCTCAGCTGGATAGAGTACCTGACTACGAATCAGGGGGTCGGAGGTTCGAATCCTCCCGGGCGCGCCAAATTCGAAAAACCCGCTTTCTATTGAAAGCGGGTTTTTTCTTTTCTAGCCTGGCCATGGTGGCTCGTACTTTGGTCTTGCGATCGTTTAAAGCGCCCTTCTGTGCACAGCAGAAGGGCGCTTTTTTTATTCTAATTTAATGCCGAAGCGACTTATGCGGGCTCGCAGCAAAGTGATGTGCTGGGAATCAGGTTGTTAAGCAGTGTATCGAGATCCGTAAGGCGTTTCAGGCGCTGAAAGTGATGATTCGCTTCGCTATTGCCTTGGCGCATTTGTGCTAGCCACTGCTTGACGAGTGACACTACTACTCGATCTGGTAGTTGTCGCCGCTGTAAGTCGGCGTATCGCTTTAGCACGTTGGCACGCATTGTCCAGGTGGTGTCAGGGAGGCGCTCTCCTGTGCGCTGCCAATGGCGTATGCGAGCTGCAAGCCATGGGTCTGAGAGAGCGCTACGGCCAAGCATGACATCCTCGCAACCTGATAGCGTGCGAGCCTTCCAGTAGTCCTCTAGTGTCCAAATATCGCCGTTTGCAACGACAGGGATTGATACCTGGTGGCGAACTTTGCCAATCCACTCCCAATGTGCAGGTGGGCGATAGCCTTCATCTCGTGTGCGGCCATGGACAACAAGCTGTGCAGCGCCGCCAGCTTCTGTGGCCTGGGCGCAAGCGACTGCTAAGCGACGATCAGAAAAGCCAAGGCGGATTTTAGCCGTCACTGGAATTTCGCCGTCTAATGCTTCGGCGACCGCTTTTACGGCGCGATAGACGCGATCTGGCTGGCGAAGTAGCGATGCGCCACCATCATGACGATTAACCAGTTTGGCGGGACAGCCAAAGTTAAGGTCAACGCTGATAGCGCCCAGCGAGAGCGCCTGTTGCGCATTGCTGGCTAGCGCCACGGGGTCTGATCCCAAAAGCTGCAAATGCACGGGAACGCCGCTAGGGGTGGCGACGCTGCCTGCTGACAGTTCGGGGCAATGTTTATAGAACACGCGAGGGGGGAGTCGTGTGTCGACCACCCTGACAAACTCAGTCACTGCCCAGTCAAAACCTGCCTGCTGAGTCAGTAAATCACGCGTTAAGGCGTCGATGACACCTTCCATAGGCGCTAGGCCTATCCTGCCTTTATGTAGTAAATTAACAACCATGACTTCCACTATGGCGCGATTGCAATCTATCCTGGATGTGGCAGGTTAGTGTATTAGCCTCACTGCGCCAAGCGCCTTTAGAGGCTATTGGTGTGCCGAAAAGCATTTGAAAGAGGGGGAATGCGGTATGCAAGAGTCAGAGTTGCTCCAGGAAGGGCTTGCCCTTATGGGGTTGGGTATGGGTTTTGTATTTGTTTTTCTTACGGTTTTGGTAATTAGCGTTACGCTAATGTCGAAGTTGATTAGCCGTTTTCAGCCTGCTCCTATAGCAGCGCCAAGCGGTCGAAATAATGCAAAACCATCTGCACCGAAAGGCCAGGATGATGAAGTCAGGGCAGTGATTAGTGCTGCAGTGCACCGTTATCGTTCTTCGCGCCGTAAGTAAGGCCCTAGTTTTGTAGCTATCCTACCGCTCAATTACTATTTATTTTGTTAAATTTACTACAAATCCATAACGTGAAAATTGTGAGCCACGACCATGAATGAAACAAAACGTCCTCTGGGGATCACTGATGTTGTTCTTCGCGATGCCCATCAATCGCTGTTTGCCACCCGTTTGCGTCTTGATGACATGCTACCGATTGCCGAAAAACTCGACAATGTTGGCTATTGGTCATTAGAGACTTGGGGTGGAGCAACGTTTGATTCATGCATTCGCTATTTGGGTGAAGACCCTTGGGAGCGTATTCGGGCACTGAAAGAGGCGATGCCGAATACACCTCAAGCGATGTTGTTGCGTGGCCAAAACTTATTAGGCTATCGCCACTACGCCGATGACGTGGTTGATAAATTTGTCGAGCGCGCCAAGACTAACGGGGTTGATGTGTTCCGCGTGTTTGACGCGATGAATGACCCGCGTAATCTTGAGCGTGCTATCAAGGCGGTTCGCCAAGTAGGTGGACATGCGCAAGGCACCATCTCTTATACGGTTAGCCCGGTACATACCCTGGATAGCTGGGTAGAGCTCGCTAAAACCATTGCCGCAATGGGCGCTGACTCACTGGCTATCAAGGATATGGCGGGGCTTCTGACGCCTTATATTGCCTATGATCTTGTCACGCGGTTGAAAAAAGAGCTGTCTATTCCCGTTCACTTGCATTGTCATGCGACTACCGGGTTGTCGACCTCGACAATTTTGAAAGCCGTCGAGGCAGGCGTCGATAATGTCGATACTGCGATCTCTTCCATGTCCATGACGTATGGTCATAGTCCGACTGAGTCTGTCGTGGCCATGCTCAAAGATACCGATCGTGATACCGGCCTTGACCTGGAATTGTTGGAAGATATCGCCAGCTATTTCCGTGAAGTGCGCAAAAAGTACGCGGTGTTCGAAGGCTCGTTGCGCGGTATTGACTCACGCATTTTGATTGCCCAAGTGCCTGGCGGCATGCTCACCAACATGGAAGGCCAGCTTAAAGAGCAGGGCGCTGGCGATAAGCTAGACGACGTGTTGAGTGAAATCCCCCGCGTACGCGAAGACCTTGGCTTTATTCCTCTGGTGACGCCGACCTCCCAGATTGTGGGTACTCAAGCTGTGATGAACGTCATGATGGGCGAACGTTACAAGTCCATCTCCAAAGAAGTTCAGGCACTGTTAAAAGGTGAGTACGGCTCCGCGCCCGCGCCGTTTAATGCTGAGCTGCAAAAACGCGTGCTTGAAGGCGGCGAGCCGATCACCTGCCGCCCGGCAGATAACTTGTCGCCAGAAATGGATCGACTAGCTGCCGAGCTTAAAGAAAAAGCGAGCGCAGACAGCATTCGTATTGCCGGCGGCGAGCAGGGAATAGATGACGTGCTGACCTACGCGCTGTTCCCGCAAATTGGTCTGAAATTCCTTAAAAATCGTGACAACCCGGATGCCTTCGAACCTGCCCCTCAAGTGGCTGAGGCGAAAAGCGCTAACGTACCGGCAAAAGCCGCAAACAAAGCGCCAGCGGTTTCGAGTGGCCCGGAAACGTACACCGTTAAGCTCAATGGCAAAGCGTTTGTAGTGGAAGTGTCTGAAGGTGGCGAGATAGGCGCGGTGCAGGAACAGGCGGCAGTGAGTACTAACGCACCCCAAGAGGAAACGCTTGCATCTAGTGGAGAAAGCATTGATGCACCGCTTGCTGGCAATATCTTCAAGGTCAATGTACGCCCGGGTGACCAAGTAGCGGATGGCGATGTGGTGATTATTTTGGAAGCCATGAAAATGGAAACCGAAGTGCGCGCCAGTAGTGCCGGTACCGTATCGAAAGTTAACGTCAGCGAGGGTGACAGCGTCACCGTCGGCGATTCGCTGATCGAGCTTTAAGGGCATTTGGCAATGGAAAAACTAATTACCTTATGGGAGGGCTCGGGGCTTTATAACCTTGAGCTTGGTCAGGCGGCCATGATTTTGGTAGGGCTTGGGCTGCTCTATCTTGCCATTCACAAGAAGTTTGAGCCGTTGCTGCTGGTGCCAATTGGGTTTGGCGGCATTCTTGCCAATATCCCTGAGGCGGGCTTGGCAATCTCAGCGCTCGATCAAGCGATTGAGGTGGCAAAACCTGCTGTGCTGCAGCAGATAGCTTCCGTACTGGGGGCTACCCTTGATCCATTAAGTGGTGTAGAAGCTTGGCGAGAGTCGCTTAAAGCGATTGCCCACGACGCAGCGGCTCCCGATCAATTACGTGCGGCAAAGGATATTGCGGTTGGCGTAGGTTATAGCGATGGGATGCTCTATAACTTCTATAAAGTAGCGATTGCCTCTGGTATTGCGCCACTGATTATCTTTATGGGCGTGGGGGCCATGACCGACTTCGGCCCGTTACTGGCTAACCCGCGGACGCTCTTTTTAGGCGCGGCTGCTCAGTTTGGCATTTTTGCCACACTGTTTGGTGCTGTGATGCTGACCTCGCTGGGGGTGATGGACTTTTCCCTTAATCAAGCGGCCGCCATTGGTATTATCGGCGGTGCTGATGGTCCAACGTCTATTTATGTATCAAGCGTATTGGCTCCTGAGTTGCTGGGTGCTATCGCAGTAGCGGCGTACGCCTACATGGCGCTGGTGCCGCTGATTCAACCGCCGATTATGCGCCTGCTGACCACGCAGAAAGAGCGTC
This sequence comes from Halomonas sp. 3D7M, assembly GCF_014897885.1. Taxonomy (NCBI): domain Bacteria; kingdom Pseudomonadati; phylum Pseudomonadota; class Gammaproteobacteria; order Oceanospirillales; family Halomonadaceae; genus Halomonas; species Halomonas sp. 3D7M. The sequence continues at coordinate 60,168 of NZ_JABUZF010000264.1, forward strand.
AAATTAAGATGACGCAGCTGCGTCCGGTATCCAAGCTGGAAAAGATCGTTTTCCCGCTGATGCTATTGATTGCCGTCGCGCTTTTCCTACCTGATGCAGCGCCGCTGTTAGGGATGTTCTGCTTTGGTAACTTGATGCGTGAGTGCGGTGTGGTTGAGCGCTTATCGGATACAGCGCAAAACGCTCTGATCAATATCGTGACGATTATCTTAGGGCTATCGGTTGGTTCCAAGCTGATGGCAGATAGCTTTCTGGCATTCGAAACGCTGGGTATCTTGGGCCTGGGTATTGTGGCGTTTGGTATTGGCACGGCCGCAGGCGTGTTGATGGCGAAGCTGATGAACCTGGTCAGCAAAATGCCGATTAATCCGCTGATTGGTGCCGCAGGTGTTTCGGCAGTGCCGATGGCCGCGCGAGTGGCTAATAAGGTTGGCTTGGAGTCGAACCCGCATAACTTCCTGCTGATGCATGCCATGGGCCCTAATGTGGCCGGTGTTATCGGTTCTGCTGTTGCAGCGGGTGTGATGATTAAATATTTAGGCTAAAACCCGCTAGCAGTACCATTGCGCAGTTATCGTTACGTAATGGTTAGCGACTAAAACGCGGCTTACCGAGCAATTGCTCGCGTAAGTCGCGTTTTTTTGTCAGCGATATAATAATCTTATTGTGGCGGCACTTTTTGAATATCGAGGGCTGTCTTTAGACGATTTTCAAGCGTAGTGAAATTTAAGGCCTCATCTCTTGGCCAGCCAATCGTGAGGCATACGCCGTTGCCATCGTACTCTGCCTGTTGGACGGGAATTTTCTGCTCGTCACACCAAGCGCGCGCGACGGCTTCATGGGCAAAGTTGACACGCAGCTGGTAGTTATCCCGTTCGACGACTTCGCGGGTAGGTAATGTTTCAATCCCGGCGTTAACCGACTGTGCGTAAGCTCGGGCGAGTCCACCCGTGCCCAACTTGGTGCCACCAAAGTAACGAATCACCACACAGCCTATTTCACCCATCTGGCTGCCGAGCAAAGCTTGATACATGGGCCTGCCGGCTGTGCCGCCGGGTTCGCCATCATCAGAGAACCCTATGTGCGTTTGTTCACCAGGAGGGCCAGCAATAAAGGCCGTGCAGTGATGACTTGCGTTGGGGTGAGCGGTTTTTGCTGCCTGCAACATTGCATGATAGTCAGCAGTGTTGGGTGCATGGCATATCCACGTGAGGAAGCGACTTTTTTCAACCTCAATTTCAGCGGTATGCCATGTGGCGGATGCTAGGTCTGGAACTCGGTAACGCAATCGATGCTCCCTAAAGCGGGTGGCGAATTAGTGGTGCCGAGTGTTGTTAGCGCCATGCTCGACGCCCATTACCATTCCCAGCACTTGAATATCACAATTATGCAGGAAGACGGCAGGCATGGCTGCATCTTCGGGCCATAAGTGAACGCCAAGTCGACTAATGGAAAGTTGCTTTAGGGCAACTTCTCGCTGGTTTATCGTCGCGATAGCGGTTTCTTGATGGCTACCTTGTTGATAGCGGCGAATAATGATGACATCGCCATCGAATAGATTGCATTCACGCATTCTGTTGCCGCGCACGCGAAGCGCATAAGTGTTGCGCCGCGTTACACGAGGTGCCGAATAAATAGGGCGACCTGTATTCGACGTCGTTTGAGATAGCGCATGTTGAGTTATGTTCAAGGGTGTTGGCATTGTCATCGTCATGCAGTTTTCTCCAATGCAGCGCCCGCTCCCTAGGCGTGTAATTGAGCAGATTGCTGTGTTTATAATCGGTAATGTTTTTTCATACAGTGTTTGTAGTATAGACCTGTTTTTGCATACAGTGCTAGTGCTCTGCATTGCCTATTGTTCTTAAGCGAAGATTGGTTGAAGTGTGATGCGACCCCTGACCGCAGAGAGCGACTGGCGAGAAAGGGGCTTTCCGTGTAGAGTTCGACGCAAAATCTACGTGCCTGGAGATATCCTTGAGCCTCTGCCTACAAGCCCGACAGCTAGCCTGTGAACGCGATGATCGTTGGCTGTTTGAGGGGCTAGATCTTGATATTCAACGTGGCGAAATAGTGCGTATCGAAGGCCCTAACGGGAGCGGCAAAACGACACTGTTGAAAATTCTTTCAGGCCAGTTGAGCGACTACCATGGCGACATTTATTGGAATGGCGACTCAATGCGCGAGGTGCGTGAACATTTTCTCGCCAATCTACTCTATTTAGGGCATGCCCCTGGCATAAAAGCGGGGCTTTCTCCGCTGGAAAACTTAGCGTGGTACCAAGCGCTTAGCGGCGAAAAAGGCGACGATTACCAGCGTGAAGAAGCGCTGGCACAGGTTGGACTGAGTGGCTTTGAGGATGTACCCGCCGGGCAGCTTTCTGCTGGGCAGCAGCGGCGAATTGCCCTTGCGAGACTGACGCTTACTAAGCGGGCATTGTGGGTCCTGGATGAACCTTTTACAGCCATTGATCGCCACGGAGTGGCAGCATTAGAGGCGCAGCTTGTTGCGCATGCCAACGCGGGAGGCTGTGTGTTAGTGACGACACATCATGAGTTAACCGCATCATCCGTGCTTAGGCGCGTTCAACTGGGGTAGAAGGAGACAGCGTTGCCAAGCTCACACGCCACGACAGGCATCCCAGAAATGTCGATGCATGCGCCTTCCGGTGGGCTCATGGTTGCCATTAGTGCCACCTTTAAGCGAGATCTAACGCTGTTGCTACGTCGTCGTGGTGAGGTGCTTAACCCATTGGTGTTCTTTGCCTTGGTGATTACGCTCTTTCCGATCGGCATTTCACCTGATCCCCAGTTACTGGCAGAAATAGCGCCTGGGTTGCTGTGGGTGGCGGCATTGCTAGCGGCATTGCTTTCTCTGGATAGTCTGTTCCGGAGCGACTACGACGACGGTAGTTTGGAGCAGCTACTGTTAGCTCCTCAGCCGCTGGCGGCGCTTAGCCTGGCAAAAGTTGCTGTTCACTGGCTGCTGACAGGACTGCCTTTGGCACTTATGGCGCCGATTTTAGGTATCATGTTGGCACTTCCTGCCGGGAGTTACATGGTGTTAGCGCTATCGCTGGCATTGGGAACCGCAAGCCTCAGCTTGATTGGTGCGATTGGCGCAGCGCTGACCGTCGGATTAGCTCGCGGCGGTGTATTGCTGTCACTGCTGGTGCTGCCGCTCTATATTCCAGTGCTTATTTTTGGTGCTGGCGCCGTGCAGGCCGCTATTTTAGGCGATGGTATCGCGGCGCATCTTGCTATTTTGGGCGCACTTTTAGCGATTTCGTTAATGCTAGCACCTTGGGCTATTGCCGCCTCGCTACGCATCAGCATCAACGGTTAAAGGACGAAAACACCATGTGGGCCTTTATAAATAAACTGAGATCACCCAAGTGGTTCTACGCGATTAGCGCCAAGCTTCAGCCCTGGTTCTGGGCAGCGGCGGTGCTCCTGTTGCTGCTGGGAAGCGTCTGGGGGCTGGTATTTGCTCCCGCGGATTATCAGCAGGGCAATAGCTTTCGGATTATCTATGTCCACGTTCCTGCCGCTTTCCTAGCACAATCCATTTTTGTCTCAATGGCAATTTCAGGCTTGGTATTTATGGTCTGGAAAATCAAAGTAGCCGATATGGCAGGC
>NZ_JABUZF010000264.1:63857-69052 GCF_014897885.1 Halomonas sp. 3D7M
ATGACCTTTGTGGCACTTTTTTCAGGCGCAGTATGGGGAGTGCCTACCTGGGGAACCTGGTGGATGTGGGACGCGCGTTTAACGTCCATGCTGATTTTGCTGTTTTTGTATTTAGGGGTCATTGCACTGCGCGGTGCTTTCAGTAGTCGCGATAGTGGATCTCGTGCAGCCTCAGTGCTGGCGATGGTGGGCGTGATTAATATTCCGATCATCAAATATTCGGTGGAGTGGTGGTACACCCTGCACCAGCCTGCCTCGTTTACGATTACCGGACGTTCGGCAATGCCTATGGAAATGTGGGCACCGCTGCTCATTATGGTACTCGGCTTCTACTGCTTTTTTATAGCGTTAACCCTGATGCGCACGCGCAGTGAAATACTGCGCCGTGAAACCAATAAGCGCTGGGTGCAAGAGCTAGTAGAGGAGGTGAAATAATGGCTTTTTCCTCACTTAATGAATTTTTTGCCATGGGTGGCCACGGGCTTTATGTATGGGCTGCTTGGGGCATTACTGCGTTGTTGATGCTGGTGATCGTTTGGCATGCGCGCCTCGAGCGCAGTCAACTGCTGAAAGGTGTGAAGCGCCGTGTGCGCCGCCAAAACGCCCAGCCCCAGGCTGCGCAAACACCAGTTAACTCTGCTCAAAGGGACGTTCGTCATGACGCCTAAACGTAAACAGAAGCTGTTCGTTATTTTAGGGTTGGTTTCATTAACCGCGATAGCGGTGGGGCTGACACTGTATGCGCTGCGCTCCAATATCAATTTATTTTTTAGCCCGGTACAAATTGCTCAGGGCGATGCACCCATGGAACGCCAGATTCGCGCGGGCGGAATGGTTAAAGAGGGATCGGTATCGCGTGATCCTGCCAGTCTTGATGTTGAGTTTACCGTGACGGATTACGTCGAGGACTTGGAAGTCTACTACAGCGGGATTCTGCCGGATCTTTTCCGTGAAGGGCAGGGGGTGGTCGTGGTAGGAGAGCTTCAGGCAGATGGGCGCTTATATGCCGATAAAGTCTTAGCTCGCCACGATGAAAACTATATGCCGCCCGAAGTGGCGCAAGCATTAGAAGAAGCAGGTTACTCCCCGGCAGATTACCAGGCAAAAGCGGCTGAGGTGGGTAAGCGTTTGGAGCAGGAAGGCACCCCCCAAGCAAGCGATTATTAATGTCTTATCGTGTCAAGCAGGCGGTTATGCCCACTGCTAATTCGGAGCGCGCATGTTCATCAAAATGATTCCTGAAATCGGCCACTTTGCTCTGGTCATTGCCCTGTTGATGGCCGTGATACAAGCTGTGATGCCGCTGGCAGGCGCGGCCACTCGGCGTCCGCTGTGGATGGCTTATGGCAAGCCTATGGCAACAGGGCAGTTCCTGTTTATTGCCATTGCCTATTTGTGCCTAACAGCCAGTTACCTGCTGGATGACTTCAGCGTTGCGAACGTCGCCAATAATTCCAACTCGCTACTGCCCTGGTACTACAAGTTTAGTGCCGTGTGGGGAAATCATGAAGGCTCCGTCTTATTGTGGAGCTTAATGTTGGCTGGTTGGGGGTATGCCGCTTCGGTATTTTCCGGTGATTTGCCGCGCGATATGGTGGCGCGAGTGCAAGGCGTCATGGGAATGGTCTGCGTTGGCTTCCTGCTGTTTATCTTGATGACCTCCAATCCATTTGAGCGGCTACTGCCGAATATGCCTCAAGACGGGGCTGATCTGAATCCGCTGCTGCAGGACTTCGGGTTGGTTGTGCATCCCCCGATGCTGTATATGGGGTATGTCGGCTTCTCGGTGGTATTTGCATTTGCCATTGCCGCGTTGCTAGGTGGGCGTTTAGACGCTGCCTGGACACGTTGGGCACGTCCCTGGACTAATGTGGCCTGGGCATTTCTAACCGTAGGCATCGCGCTAGGTAGTTGGTGGGCTTATTACGAGCTGGGCTGGGGCGGCTGGTGGTTCTGGGATCCGGTTGAAAACGCCTCACTGCTGCCCTGGTTAACGGGAACGGCGCTGGTGCACTCGTTGGCGGTCACTGAAAAGCGCGGTTCGTTTAAAAGCTGGACAGTACTGCTGGCTATTTCAACCTTCTCGCTGTCACTAATGGGCACGTTCCTGGTGCGTTCTGGCGTGCTGACCTCAGTGCACGCCTTTGCTAATGACCCTTCCCGCGGCTTCTTTATCTTAATGCTGTTGGCGATTACCGTAACGCTGTCGCTGCTGGTATTTGCGCTGCGCGCCCCCCGTGTGAGCCATAAAGTCGGCTTTAATTGGTTATCCCGTGATTCGCTGTTGTTGGTCAATAATATTCTACTGGTCATTATGACGGTCACCGTACTGTTAGGCACGGTCTACCCGCTAATTCTGGACTCCCTTGGGTTAGGTAAGATCAGCGTAGGACCTCCGTACTTTAATGCACTTTTTGTACCGCTAACGGTGGTGATGTGCATGTTTATGGGACTGGGCCCGATCGCCCGCTGGAAAAGCATGAGTGCCAGTGAACTGTGGCGTAAGCTTTGGCTGTCAGGCGCCGCTGCACTGGTCCTGGGCGGTGCTATGCCGTTGCTATATGGCGGCGAGTGGAATCTTTGGGTCTCCTTGGGCATTGTTTCGGCGCTCTGGATCGTACTGCCTATCGTGCGTGACGTGTTCAATAAAGTCCGCCATGCCAGCTCCTTTTTGGCGGGGCTGCGCAAGCTGTCGTTAGCATATTGGGGCATGGTGCTTGGTCATGTGGGCATTGCGGTCACCATTGTTGGCGTGGCGGTTGTTTCCAATTACAACATCGAACGCAACGTGCGGATGTCGCCGGGCACGACTGTTGAAGTGGCAGGTTATCAGTTCACCATGACGGAACTGGCAAATCGCCGGGGCCCGAACTTCCTGGCAGACACGTCTATCATTCAAGTGCAGCGTGGCGACTCTGGACGTAGTTTTGTGATGCGTCCAGAAAAGCGCCTCTATCTCGCTACCAGAATGCCAATGACCCAGGTGGCGCTTCGTCCCGGGCTTTTCCGCGATCTCTATGTCGCCATGGGGGAAGACCTTGGCGATGGTAGCTACGCGATGCGTGTTCAATACAAACCGTTTGTACGCTGGTTATGGCTCGGTGCGTTGTTGATGGCTTTCGGTGGCATTCTGGCGATAGTTGATAAGCGGTACCGTCGTGTCGTATCGCGCAAAGCGCCTACTAGCCCGGCTTCTGCAACGTCTGAGTCTGCAACGTCGAAGGAAGCTATGGTATGACACGTCGCCTACTACTTTTGCTACTACCGATTGGCTTTCTGGGGATTGCCTTGTTCCTTTATCAAGGGCTAGGGCGCGACCCTTCGCACCGTGACTCGGCGCTAATGGCCAGGCAGTTTCCTACCTTTGAAGCCACGACACTGCGCGATGAAAATCGCCAAGTTGATCAAACCCTGTTAACTGGCGATGTCACCTTGGTGAATGTATGGGGCGAATGGTGCCCCGCTTGTAAGCAGGAAATGCCGCAGTTGCTGGAGTTGGCTGATCAGGGCATTCGCATGGTCGGCATTAACTATCGTGATACTCGCGAAAAAGGGCTGGAGTTCTTGAGCGAGTTTGGTGATCCCTTCGAAGTTAATGTGTTTGATCCTGACGGTAACCTTGGCTTTGATCTGGGGGTTTACGGTGCGCCGGAAACTTTCTTGGTTGATGCTGACGGTGTCATTCGCTACCACCACAAAGGTTACGTGTCACCGGAAGACGTTCGTGAACGCATTCTGCCGGAGGTGGAAAAATGGCGCTAATACGCTTAATGCTTACCGTCGCGCTGCTGACACTGACTAGCGGCGCGTTGGCCGGTGGGATTGAGATACGTGAGTTCGACGATCCTGTTACGGAGCAGCGTTACCATGATCTCACCGCTTCGATGCGCTGCCCTTTATGTGAGAACCAGGCAATCGATGATTCTGATGCGCCAATTTCCGCGGACATGCGTGAACGTGTCTATCAATTGCTCCAGGATGGTCAATCGGATATCGAGATTGTTAACCACATGGTGCAGCGGTTTGGAGAGTACATTCTCTATAACCCGCGTTTAGAAAACCGCACTTACCTGCTGTGGGGGTTGCCGATAGGTTTGGTGCTGCTCGGCGTAGTGGTCGTCGTGATGATGGTTCGCGCTCGTCGTAATGCCTCAGCGAAAGCGCTTAGCGCCGAAGAACGTGCCCGACTGGATGCCCTGATTAACCGCGAGAGGTCTTCATGACACCGCTGTGGATTGCGATTGCTTTACTATTACTCCCCGCGCTTTGGTTATTGATAGCGCCGATGCGCGATGCCCGCGCGCTACGCGACAAACTAGATCACTTCGAAGCTAACGATACCGCTGATGAGCAAAACGTGGCGATTTTTAAGCGTCGTTTGGCCTCGTTGGAAGCTGCTCACGAACGTGGCGATATGGATGAGGAGCGGTTTAAAGAAGACCGCCTGGAGCTAGAGCGTAGCCTGTTGGAAGACACCGCCAGCCGTACTAAACGCCCCTTAAAAACGGCGACGGCAGGCAGGCTTGCTATCCCCTTGGTTATGGTGGCCGTGGTGGGAGCGAGTACGTTTTGGTATCAGCAGAACGGCGCGGAAGGCGATTTAACGCTTTACGCTATTCAGCAAGAAGTGCAAAACGACCCCGATGGCTCACTGGTCATGTATTTAGAGCGCATGGAAGCAGAAGCCGAGCGTCAGCCGAATAATCCCAATGTGTGGAGTTCACTGTTTCCGCTTTATCGTGAAACCGGTCAGGCCGATAAAGCAGCCGATGCGTTAGAGCGGTTGATTGCTATTGAAGGGCGGATTCCTCCGCTGTTGGCGCAACTTGCTCAACTGCGCTTTTTTATGGCGGAACGTGAACTGACTCCCGAGGTACAGTCGCTAGTGGATGAGACGCTAGCGCAAGACCCACGTCAGCCCACAGTGCTCGGTTTGCTTGGTATTCATGCGTTTGATAATGGTGACTATGAAACAGCGGTAGACTACTGGCGTCGTGCTGTCGCAAACATAGAAGATCCCGAAACGGCATCCTCCTTGCGCGAAGGTATTCGCGTTGCTCAAGAGCGTTTAGGAGTAGAGCCAGAAGCAGCGGCGGTTGAGGCCGCCCAAAGCCAGGGCGTGCGTGTGACTGTCTCATTAGACGAAGCGCTGATGGATAACGTCAGTGACGATGCTAGCGTGTTTATTACTGCTC
>NZ_JABUZF010000264.1:69096-81100 GCF_014897885.1 Halomonas sp. 3D7M
ACTGGCTGTTATTCGTGCCCAGGTGTCAGAGCTTCCCATGACTGTTGTGCTGGATGACACTGCAGCTATGTCCCCCCAAGCGCAAATCTCCCAAGTGCGTGAAGCACGCTTAGTTGTTCGCGTTTCGCAATCTGGGCAGGCAATCCCTCAGCCTGGTGATCTGTTTGGCGAGCTGGAGAGCGTAAGCGTTGGACCTATTAATGAGGATGATGCGGCAAATGTTGTTATTGACCGCGTTTTTGAATAACGTCCACGCAAACAACCGCAGCTAAGGGTCGCAATGCGCTTAACCTCTATTCGTCTTGTTGGGTTCAAGTCTTTTGTTGATCCAGTAACGGTGCCCTTCGATGGCAATATGACCGCCATCGTTGGGCCAAACGGTTGTGGCAAATCTAATATCATCGATGCGGTGCGCTGGGTAATGGGGGAATCCTCAGCTAAAACCCTGCGCGGTGAATCGATGGCCGATGTTATCTTCAACGGCTCCACCGGTCGTAAGCCGATCAGCCAAGCCTCTATCGAGCTCAAGTTCGATAACCGCGATGGTGGCATGGGGGGCGTTTACGCGCAGTACTCAGAAATTGCGGTAAAGCGCTTAGTCACCCGCGACGGCCAATCCAATTACTTCTTTAATGGTCAAAAGTGCCGTCGGCGAGATATCGCTGATCTGTTTATGGGCACTGGTTTAGGCCCGCGTTCTTACGCCATTATCGGCCAGGGGATGATTTCACGGCTAATCGAAGCACGCCCCGATGACCTGCGTGCCACGCTGGAAGAGGCCGCGGGTATTTCAAAATATAAAGAGCGCCGCCGGGAAACCGAAAACCGTATGCGCCGCACCCAGGAGAATTTGGAACGCCTGGATGATATCCGTGAAGAGTTGGACAAACAGCTCGAACGCCTTAAACGTCAGGCAGAAGCAGCCAAACGCTACCAAGAGTTAAAGCAGCAGGAGTACCGGCTAAAAGGCGAGCTGGCGTTAGTACGCGGACGCGCATTGCGTACTGAGCAATCTCACCAAGAAAGCCGAGTGCGCGAGCTGGAAATTGCGGTTGAAAAAGACGTATTTGGCGTACGTCAGTGTGAAACGCGCCTGGAACAAGCGCGCGAACAGCACGATGAACTTGCCGATGTGCTAGAACGCCACCAGCAACAGTTCTTTGAAACCACCACCCGGATTGCCCGCCTGGAGCAGGATCAAGCGCACCGCCGCAGTCGTGAAGCTCAATTGGCGAGCGATATAGCAACGGCGCGCCGCGACCTTGATGAACAGCGTCGAGTCAGCGAAGGTGATCAAGAGCGACTTGTCGCGATAGAGGCTCGTTTAGAGGACTTGCTTCCAGAGCATGAAGCCCTTGAAGAGCAGCTAGAAACACTTGAGCAAACCTTAGCGGATGCGACTCCTGCTCTTGAAACTGCCGAACAGCAGTGGGCCGATGCAGAAAATCACTGGCGCGATGCCAGCCGGGAAGCGGACCGTAGCCAAGACCAATTACGCGATTTAGAGCAGCGTATTGCGCGCATGCAGGCGGAGAACCAGCGCCGCCGTCAGCAGCGTGGCGAACTTGCCGATGTTACTGAGTTGCGCAATGAGCACGCTGAATGCCAAGCCCAGCGGGAAGAGGCTGAACAGCGTGCTGAAGCCTTTCAAACCGAACGTGACCATTGGCAGCAGCGCTATAGCGATGCCAAAGCCGCTTATCAGCAGGCCACCCAGGCGCGTGATCAGCAGCGTGCTGAACTAAGTCAACATCAAGGCGAACTCGCGTCATTGAAGGCGTTAATTGATGCCGCCTTGGCTGATCACGACCCAGATCTTAGCGATGCATTAGCGGCTCACGGCTTAGCCGATGCGCCACGTCTTGGTGAAGCGATTAGTGTTGCATCTGGCTGGGAGCGAGTGATTTCCTGGCTGCTGGCGCCGTGGTTAAACGCCCGTTTAGTATCAGCGAACCAGCTAAACGCGCTGCCTAATGCCCTAGCCACTGATTGGTGCTTAATCGACCAGGCTGAGCGGCCAGCGACATCCGCGCAGCGCTTGGATTCGCTGGTGTCGGGGGCAGGTGCGTTAGGCGAATGGTTAGCAAGTATTCACTTCGCAGAAACCAACGAAGATGCTGAGACGCTACTAGGTAATTTGGCGCCTGGAGAGAGTGTTGTCAGCCGCGAAGGCGTGTGGCGTGGACGCGGCTGGCTGCACCAACAGGCCAATGGTGAAGGTGTTGATGCACTGTTGGTGACACGCCGTCGGTTTGATGAATTAGACGCCCGCCTTACCCAGGATGAAGACGCGTTAGCGTTGCTGGATGAGCAGTGCGAAGCCGCTAGCGAAGCCATTGAAGTGCTAGAGCAAACCCGTGAGCAGCAGGCTGAGCAAGAGCGTGCCCACGCCGCTTCGCTCCAACAGCTTGCGGTGAAAGAGCAGCGACTAGCTCAGCGCCTAGAACATTTAGAGAGCCGCGCCACTGAGTTGGATGATGAACTCGCGCAACTGCAAGAGGATGAGGCGGAGTTAACGCTCACTTTAGAAGAGCAGCGCGCTCGCTGGCATGCTGCGATGGAGCAACTTGAAGCCGCTGCCGAAGCCCGCGAAACCAGTGCTGAACAGCGCAGTCGCCAACGTGAGCAGCGTGACCAGTTAAATCAACAACATGCTCCCATGAAGGCGCGTCAGCAGGCATTGGCGCTAGAGCGAGAGCGGTTGAATGCTGAGCGGGATAGCCTGCGAGCCCAGCAAAGTCGTAGTAGCGATAGTGAAGAGCGCCTTTCGCTGCGTATTGCTGAGTTAGAAGAGTCACGGGAAATGCTGGTAGAGCCAGACGAACTGGCTGCTGAAGAATTAGAGGAGTTGCTACACCAGCGCGAGCAGCAGGAGCGGCGTCTTAATGATACTCGTCAGCAGGCTCAGGCATTGGCAGAGCAGCTGCGCAACGACGAGCTGGCTCGCCAGCAGCACGAGCGCAACTTGGAACAGAGTCGTGAGCAGTTACAACAGCGGCGTATGGATGTACAAGCACTGGCGCTGAAAGCGGCAACTCAAGATGAGCAATTAGCAGAACTAGGCCATGATCCCGATGCTCTAGCAGAGCACTTGCCTAGCGACGCCAGTGAAACTGCTTGGCAGGAGCGGTTGGAAAACACCACAGATAAGATTCGTCGTTTAGGTGCCATTAACCTTGCGGCGATCGAAGAGTACGATCAGCAAGCCGAGCGGCGTAACTATTTGGAAGCTCAGCATGCTGAGCTTACCGAAGCATTAGAAACGTTAGAGCGTGCGATTAAACGCATCGATCAGGAAACTCGCGTTCGCTTTCGAGAAACATTTGACCAGGTTAATACAGGTCTACAAACGCTATTTCCACGGGTTTTCGGTGGGGGAGCTGCTTGGCTAACCCTCACCGGGGATGATTTGCTGGAAACCGGTGTGGCAATTATGGCGCGGCCGCCAGGTAAGAAAAACAGTACTATTCATCTACTGTCGGGGGGAGAAAAGGCGCTAACAGCACTGTCGCTGGTTTTCGCAATTTTCCAGTTGAACCCCGCGCCTTTCTGCATGTTGGACGAAGTCGATGCGCCGCTGGATGATGCCAACGTAGGGCGCTACGCCAAACTTGTTAAAGAAATGTCTGAAAGCGTTCAGTTTATCTATATCACCCATAACAAAATTGCTATGGAGGCTGCTGAGCGCTTGATGGGTGTCACCATGCAGGAGCCTGGTGTGTCTAGGCTTGTTTCGGTAGGGATTGATGAGGCTGCAGCCCTGGTTGATTAAATGCTTTATCGGCAAATGCGGTGCCTTCAATGGTGGTGAACTAAACGAGTTTTCACCCATTAAAAGCCTCGGGAAATATGCAAAAATTGCGATAGAGCAAGCCTATGACGGGTTGTGTGCTGAACCGATAGTGAGTCTTTCTGCTTTTGCTTAGCTATCCCAGATTAGCTTCATTAGTGGCTATTGATAGCGTTTCTTTCTTTATTTTGTGATTGTAAAATATCTTATTTATCAGCGATTTATGTTTATTCTCGGTTTCTGATTAACTGCTTTGATCATGGGCGCTGAGGACTGCTCCTGCTAAAGCGTATCGTGCAGTTAAGCATGTTCATCTATCTAAAATTGACAAATCTGAAATGTGAACTTTCATTACCTTTGTATAGCGTTAGTTAAGGGTTTAAAACATATATGCTATGATTTCATTAGCGATTAAATACTATTTGTTACGACGGATTTTTTGGTGGAGTAGGTTTGTAACAGATAGGTTTGTAATAGATAGGTTTGTAGCAGAATAGCTTTTGATCGAACAGCAGTTGGCTGGGCAATTGAGCAGAAGAGCAGTGGCGTTTCGTTACGTAAGTTTGAATGTGGGCTTGTCATATTACGGTGTGAGAAGGCGAGCAAGGGAGCGAAATTCTCCCTGTAGAAAGCAGACGATGATGTGACGATGTGTCCTGTCGGGATAAATTAGCGCTAAAATGGCACTTTTCTTAGTTGATATAGTCAAAGATTTGGCCTAAAACACACCTTATGGGGGTGTTAAAGCGTGAAAATCTGCAAAAAGTGGCCCTTTTCGTAGCAACCGCGCTATGCTTGATGATAATTAGCTAATTTCGGATATGTTACGTCATTAAGGCATTGCGCCTTTGCAACCGGTATATTGACCCATGGAATGCTCGACATGGAATTAAGAGAGTGGTTAATCATTCTAGGACTGGCACTGGTTTCGCTCATCGTCGTTGACGGTGTGCGAAGGCTTCAGCGCCAACGCCGTGTGCCCCGCCTGGATCAAGCAGTCAAAGACTTGCCAGCCGCTAAATCCGAAGAATTTAATGATGAAGTCAAAGAAGCGGAAATAAACTGGGAACTGCCTAACGGTGGTGCGCGGGTCGTTAAGCCTGCTGACTACAGCAACCTTGGTCAAAAACCTAAGCTGGAACGCCAAGAGCACCCGGGGCCTTCCAAAGTACTGTCTGATTTTCGCCGTTCTTTTTCCAGCTCTGCCAGTTCGGCCAAGTCAAAAGCCAATGCGCATTTTTCGTGGTCTCGTAAAAATGAGCCTCGAAAACATGAACAGCCTTCTGCTGTCGGGCATCCCACGTCGACGAATCATACATCCGTTCAGCCAGATACTGCTTCAGCCGAGCACACGTTAGGCATGTCTGCAATTCCTGAACCCGAGCGCCGGGAGCCTAGCATATTTATGGCTGATGAGAATCCCAACAATACTGTTAGCAATAAAACTCAGCACACAGACGCTACTCGCCAAACGACAAGTAGCAAGCCTGCCGCTACAGCTGAAGCCCATCGCCCTGATAGCCACGATTCACAGCCAGTATCTGAACCAACCGAGCATTACCAGCCAGGCGTTAGCGGTCAGCAAATTAATGTTGAGAAACAGCAGCCAACGGCGCAACACGAAGAAGCTGAAAATCTTGAAGCTAACAGTCGCCTAGAGGCGGTATCAGCTGGAACTGAAGAACAAGTTGCATCAACCGTAAAGGCTTCAGTCGAGAAAGCGTCAGAAGAACCCAGTGCTGCAGCTGAGCCGACTGCAGAAGCAGAGCCGACGCTAAGAGTTGAACCTGAAGATGCCGTACAACATGCAGCTGACACGCCCAAGCGGCGTCAACTACGTGCAGATACTGCCGGTGAAGACAGAGAGCTAGACGACGATGAGGTTGATGAATACCGCTTGGTCGACTTCGAAGGCATTGGACGTTCCTTTAAACGTCGTTTGATTGAGCGTCGTAAAGAGAAAGAGCGTAAGAAAGCAGAGAAGGCGAAACGTGCGGAAGCACTAGCCAAGCAAAAAGCAGAACGTAAAGCACTTGAAGCCGAGCGTAAAGCGCTTGAGGCGCAGCAGCGCCGTGAAGCAAAAGAGGCAGCCGACGCTGAAAAAGCGCGTATTGCTCAAGAGCAAGCCGAAGCGCGTGAGGCCGCTGCGATGACCGCTGCTGCGGAGCGTGAGGCTGCGCAATATAATGAGCCGACGATTTCTGCGCACGACGAGAGTTATCACGATGTTGATGACTACGACGATTATGTGCCTGAAACGGGACATCGGGATAACGTTGTACGTACACACCCGACGTTAGAAAAAGCATTACGCCACGATGTTAATAGCGAGCGGGCCAGAGATGCACTCACCGACGCTTCTGAAATGGTTGTGATCAGTGTGCTTTCGCGGGAGCCTGAAGGTTTTGATGGCGGTAAATTGCTTGAGCTAATCATGGCCTGCGGTCTTCGCTACAGCCGTGAGATGGGTGTCTTTCACCGTTTTGAAACAGAAAGCTTCGATAGCGAACTGCAATTTTCAATGGTGAATGTACTTAAGCCTGGTACGTTCCCCATTGAAGAAATGGATGAGTTTGTGACCCCTGGTATTACGTTCCTGATGCCGCTGCCCGGCGCTGAAGATAGTTCAGCAGCGTTTGAAGCGATGGTCGAAACAGCGATGGTTGTCGTACGCCATATGGGCGGTGAGCTTAAAGATGAAAACCGTAGCGTAATGACGGCGCAAACCATTGAGTTTGCAAGGCAGCGCGTTCATGAGTTTGAACGTCGCCATCGCTTGCAGCGCCAACTGCAAGCGCGTTAAGCATCGCGTTGCGTTAACACCCGCCTTCCTAAGGAAGGCGGGTGTTTTTGTTACTAAACACCTGTTTTTTTGTATGCCGGAACAACTGAATGAGTCAGCCTGAGAAAAAACTGCTGGAAGAGATTAGCCAACTGCGTGCCGATTTGGACGACGCTAATTACCGCTATTACATCTTAGATGAACCTAAGCTGACCGACGCAGATTACGACCGCAAGCTGCAGCGGTTGAAGCAATTGGAGTCTGAGTACCCCGATTTAATCTCACCGGATTCCCCTACCCAGCGCGTGGGGGCTGCACCAGCGGAAGGATTTCCTGAAGTTGCTCATGCGATCCCCATGCTTTCTTTGGATAACGCATTTAGCCGTGATGATATTGCTGCGTTTGCCGAGCGTGTCGCTGAACGTTTGGAGTGTCAGGCGAGTAGCGTTGAGTTTAGCTGTGAGCCAAAGCTCGACGGTGCCGCGGTATCGTTAGTGTACGAGCAGGGCGTACTGGTCAGTGGCGCAACCCGTGGCGATGGCCGTACCGGAGAAGGCATTACATCGAATTTACGCACCTTGCGGTCTGTTCCGTTAAAGCTAATGGGCGACAACATTCCAGCGTTATTAGAAGTACGCGGCGAAGTTATTATGCGCCATGCAGGCTTTGAAGCGCTTAATGATCGAGCGAGGGAAGAAGGCAGCAAGGTCTTTGCTAACCCGCGTAATGCGGCGGCTGGCAGCCTGCGTCAGCTCGATCCTCGGATTACCGCAACGCGCCCATTAGAGTTTCATGCTTATCAAGTTGCCCGGCTCGATATGACGAATCTTGGCGACGGTGAGCTTAGCAGTAGCCCAATGACAACTCATAGCCAGCAAATGGAAAGGCTTAAGGCATGGGGCTTTCGCTCCAGCACGGAGCTGCGGACTGTCAATGGTCCTGAGCTGGTGGCTGATTACTGCGAGCAGTTGGGTGAAAAGCGAGACCAGCTGGGTTACGACATCGATGGCGTCGTGATTAAAGTAAACGATCTGCGCCACCAGCGGGAGCTTGGCTTTGTGGCGCGGGCGCCACGCTGGGCGGTGGCATTTAAATTTCCTGCTCAGGAAGAGGTCACGACCCTTAACGATGTGGAGTTTCAGGTAGGCCGTACTGGCGCGATTACCCCGGTTGCTAGGCTAGAGCCTGTCACCGTTGCTGGTGTGACGGTATCAAATGCGACGCTGCATAACGCAGATGAGATCACCCGCTTAGGTGTGATGATTGGTGATACGGTGGCCATTCGTCGGGCAGGTGACGTGATTCCCCAAGTGGTACGCGTCGATATCGACAAGCGTCCTGCCCAGGCGCGCGTGATTACCTTTCCCGAGCACTGCCCGGTGTGTGGTTCGGATATTGAACGGCTGGAAGGCGAGGCGGTCGCTCGTTGCTCGGGTGGGCTTTATTGTGCCGCGCAGCGTAAAGAGGCGCTGAAGCATTTCGCCAGCCGTAAAGCGCTAGATGTCGATGGGCTGGGTGAGAAGCTGATTGAACAGTTGGTGGACTTGGACTGGGTGAAAACGCCAGCAGACTTATTTCATCTCACAGCTGAGCAGCTTCAGACGCTGCCACGCATGGGTGAAAAATCCTCGACCAACTTGGTAAATGCCCTGGATAAGGCTAAGCACACCACGCTGGCACGTTTTATTTACGCCTTGGGTATTCGCGAAGTAGGCGAAGCCACAGCGGCAAATTTAGCCAGCTACTTCGGTACACTTCAGACCTTGCAAGAAGCTGATCAAACGGCGCTGGAAGCGGTGAATGATGTTGGTCCGATTGTCGCTGCCCATGTTCATACTTTTTTCCGTCAATCGCATAATCTGGCAACGCTGAAAGCACTGCTTGATGCGGGTATCACGTGGCAAGAGAGTGAAGTGACGCAAGGCCCGACACCCTTAGAGGGGCAGACCTGGGTACTCACCGGCACGATGGACACCATGACCCGCGATGAAGGTAAGGCGCGGCTGCAAGCGCTAGGCGCTAAAGTAGCGGGTAGTGTTTCCAAGAAAACCACCTGCTTGGTAGCGGGCGAGGCCGCAGGCAGTAAATTAACCAAAGCAGAGCAACTGGGCGTTGAAGTGATCGATGAAGCCACCTTTATCGAGCGTCTAGCTGCCTGGGAGCAGAGTGAATGAGCCGTTTTATTGAAGTGCCAGCACGCATGCTGCCGCCGGAAACGCTGGATGCTTTGCTTGAAGCATTTGTGACACGCCAAGGATACGATACCACCGATACCGGCGCAGGTATGAGCGGCTGGGTAGCCGAGCTTAAACAGCAGCTTGAGCGTCACGAGCTGATTATTGCTCACGATCTTGAGTTAGAAATGACCGAAGTGATGACGCTCGCCCAATGGCGTTCCTTTGGGCGAGACCTTGCCGATGATGAGGAAGAGGGCGATTACTGAGCGCGTACTAGCGCACTGATAATCCGTCGCCCAGGGTGTAAATGATCCACTAACGATAGCTCTAGCGGCATCGGCTCATCACACATTCGCGAGGCAATGATTTCGGCGCAGAGCGGAGCGCTGGAAAGACCCCGAGAACCGTGTGCGCTAGATATCCACAGCCCTGAATGGTGCTCTCCTAGGGTATCTGGCACGTTAGAAGCATCTTTTTGCAGCACCGCGTAATCCTGCTGCCATGCGTCAGCATTGGGCACTGGCCCCGCGTAGGGGCTTTTGTCAGGGCTGGCTGCCCTTACCGCAGCACGACCTGCTAGCGTGTCGGGGCTTAGCGTTACGCCCGCAGCCTCAAGGGTGGCGACCCATTCAGGTAGTGTTTGGCGTAGTTCATCAATATTGCGCTGATGGTCTGCTGCCGTAACGTCGCTCGTGGCGTTATTAGGCACAAAGCTGGCCCCGAACGTCAGCACGCCGTCCACTGGCGGCGACACATAGCCACCCGCGCATACCACACGTTGCGGGCCTTGAACGCCTTCGGGTAGCTTCACTTCGCTCACTTGTCCGCGAACCTGCTGTAGCGGCAGCGCTGCGGTTTGTTCAAAGCGGTTAGCCAGAGACGCATTGGCTACTACAACGTGATCAGCGGTCAGCGTTTCGCCGTTGGCCAACACGATCTGCCAAGCTTTACCGTCGGGCTGAAGGGTTGTCACTTCCCCCTGGTGCAAGGTGATATTCGCGTGCTGTATTAGCTGTTCGCAGAGCAGTTTGGGGCGCACCCAGCCTGCCTGGGGATAAAACAGTCCGTGACTCGCTGTGATGGGAACACCCGCCAGCTCGCCCAGCGTCTCGGTTTGAGCGGATACCATCGCTTCTGGCAGCGGATGGCGTGCCATAAAGCGTTGCTGGCGCACAGCCTCCTTGTCGCTTAACGCCAGTTGTACCACGCCACATGGTTGCCACAGCGGCGCTTCCTGTGGTGTTGCTGAAGCCCACTGGCTAAGCCAGCGCTGGCTGTAGAGAAGGCCTGATAAATAAAACCGGCTCTGGTTATTCGTTTCCGCGGCTAGCTTTACATACAGCGCTCCCTGGCGATTGCCGGAGCCACCAGCGCCGGGTGCATCGCGTTCAATGACCGTTACCTGAACCCCACGCTTGGCTAACGCCGCTGCCACGCTGCAACCGGCCATGCCTGCCCCAATGACGGCCACATGGTTAGCTGGCCTTGCCGCAGGCGGTGTGAACCATGGTGTTGACTGGCGGCGAGTGTCTTTGGGCGGTGTGTCGATATCGCCTGCTAACATTTCCCGCTTGCGCCCAAACCCAGGGACCTTTTGCCAGCTAAACCCCGCTGCTTTTAGCCCTCGTTTAACGACACCAGCACAGGTAAACGTGGCAAATGTTGCCCCAGGGCGAGAGCGTGCTGCCATGGCTTCGAATAGCTCAGGCTGCCACATTTCGGGGTTTTTAGCAGGAGCAAAGCCATCTAGGAACCATGCGTCGACTTGACCGTCGAGTAGGTTCAGTCGTTCGGTGGTGTCGCCAAAGTGCAGGTCGAGAGTCACTCGCTCGTTGAGATGCAGACGGTGAATGCCGCTGACGGCTTCAGGCCATTGGGCGCATAGCACTTGTGCATAGTGTGCTAACGAAGGCCAGGCACTTAGTGCGCGCTCAAGAGATACTCGGTCAAGCGGAAATTTCTCGGTGGATAACAGATGAAGACGTGCAGTGCTCGGTGCATGTTGTTCAAAACAGTCCCACGCGCACAGCATATTAAGCCCGGTGCCAAAGCCTGTTTCGCCAATCACAAAAGCGCGGCTGTGTCGCCAGTCCGCAAAGCGCTTAGGCAGGTGATTCGCCCCTAGGAAAACGTGCTCGGTTTCAGCCCGGCCATCTTCCCTGGAAAAATACACATCGTCGAAGGCCTCTGAATGGGGGGATGCCTCGTTCCAAGTGAGTAAAGGAGCCGTTAACGCCGCGAGCGGGGGCAGGGCAGTAGAGCGTTGAGTCACGCGGGTATCCCCGTACTGATGAAGTTTGTGTTAAGGATAGGTTAAAAATTGATCAACTTGTTGATAAGGGCATCAGCTCTAGCTTTGGGGAAAGCGTCCGCCGAGTTTTCACAGAGTTTTCCACAGGCTCTGTGAAAAAGAAGGCGGACTCTCCACACTCGCCTCTATCGGTCAAGGCATTACTTTTTTAAATGGCTTAACAATTACCTTGGCATAGACCCCAGCAATGATGTATGGGTCGGCGTCAGCCCAGGCTTGCGCGTCCTCAAGGCTGTCAAATTCGGCAACGACCAAGCTGCCGCTAAAGCCTGCATCGCCTGGGTTATCGGTATCAATAGCGGGGTGGGGGCCAGCCAGAACCAAACGGCCTTCATCACGTAGCTTTTCCAGGCGACCAAGGTGATCCGGGCGTGCCGCTAGACGGCGCTCCAAGCTGTTGGATACATCTTCACTGATAATAGCGTAAAGCATGGGGATAACTCCTTGAATGCTAGGGCGGTTGTTCCGTACTGAATTGACCGCGCCCCTGTAAGCGCGCACCATGGTGAGCGACTGTATACCGTTAAGGGAAAACAGGGTGCCTGTTTTATTCACACCACCCTATTCTGACAAACTCGCCACACGGCGTCATGCTTATGCCCCTACTTCCTGCGAACTATCTTCCTGTAAACCTGCCCCGCGTGTTTGATGCCGACCAGCGTTATACGGTGGATTTACACATGCACTCTACCGCGTCAGATGGCGCGCTTACTCCTACTGAGTTGGTAAAGCTGTGCGCTGCACGTGGTCTTACCCACATGTCGCTGACAGACCACGACACCATGGAAGGTATTGAAGAAGCTGGCATCGCGGCGCAGCAAGCAGGGCTTTGCCTAGTGCCTGGCTGTGAGTTATCCACGCGCTGGCAGGGAATTAATATCCACGTAGTGGCGCTTATGCCCGGCGGCTTGCAGGGGCCTCTGGTAGAAGGGCTTGCATTGCAG
>NZ_JABUZF010000264.1:81169-97440 GCF_014897885.1 Halomonas sp. 3D7M
GGCTGGAAAAAATGGGCTTACCTGACGCGCTCGAAAAGGCACGCGCTCAGGCAGGCAGCGACCGCCCCTTAGGCAGGCCCGACTTTGCCCGCGCGCTGGTCGCTGAAGGAGTAGTTGATGACTGGGCCGGCGCGTTTAAGCGCTATTTAGGCAGTGGTAAAAAAGGCGATGTAAAAGCTCATTGGCCGGAAATCAGTGATGCAGTCGCCTGGGTAGTGGCCTCAGGCGGTGTGGCAGTGCTGGCGCATCCGCTGCGCTATGGGCTTACCCGGCGCAAGCGAGGTTTGCTGATGGATACCTTTCAAGCCGCCGGTGGGCAGAGCGTTGAGCTAGTGAGTGGTCAGCAGAATCCAGACAGCACTCGCGATCTCGCTCGGCAATTAGTGGAGCGCGATTTATACGCCTCCATGGGCAGCGATTTTCATTTTCCTGGCAGCCACGCCGCCCCCGGCAGTATGAGCTTAATACCTCGCACTGCTGCGCCGCCGATTTGGCAGCATCCGCGCTTAGTTCATTTGCGCGATGCGCCCAGTGGTATGTTAGGTCCTGGGTCTTAAACCGCATATCGGCTAACCTAGAAACTAAATGGACAACGATATGCCCAAGGGCAGGAGCAAGCGATGAGTCAATATTTCCAGATTCACCCCGAAAACCCGCAGAAACGCTTGATTGATCAAGCGATAGATATTATCCGCAAAGGTGGTGTGGTCGCGTATCCGACGGATTCGGGCTATGCACTGGGTTGCCACTTGGGTGAAAAAAAAGCCATTGAGAAGATCAAATGGCTGCGCTCGTTAGACGATAAGCACAATTTCACGCTGATGTGTTCGGATCTTTCCGAGATTGGCACTTACGCGAAAGTGGATAACGCAGTGTTTCGGCTGCTGAAGGCTCATACCCCTGGCCCATACACCTTTATTTTGGATGCCACCACAGAGGTTCCGCGCCTGTTGCTGCACCCGAAGCGCCGCTCCATTGGCGTGCGTGTGCCTGATCACCACATTACCCACGCGCTGCTTGATGCGTTGGGTGAGCCGTTGATGAGCGTCACCTTGATTCCGGTAGGAGATACCCTGCCAATGAGCGATCCTGAGGAGATTCGCGACCGCTTCGGGTCACACCTTGATGCCATTATCGATGGCGGTGCTTGCCACCTTGACCCCACCAGTGTGATTGACCTACGCGAGCTGCCGCCCAAAATTGTGCGGGAAGGGCGCGGCGATATTACGCCGTTTACGAGTTAACACCATTCTCTAGTTGATATTGGCAACCTCCTGGTGACAAGTCACGAGGGGGTTGCTGTCGTCCCGCCTGTCTCTCCATCACCTAAAATCCACAAAATCGTTAAACAAGGCATGCGCAACTTATTCATTTAGCGCGCTATCTTTCTTATTTGAATGATCAATAAAAATAAATTATGATGATTATGCTTATTATTGATAATTAATAATGATGGGTGGTGTGGGATTCCCCTCTTAACCTGATAACCATCACTGACAGGAGATTGCTTAATGACGATATCTCGATACCGCAACGCTGCCACTGCAACCGCATTTGCAAGCTTGGCGCTACTTCCTTTATCAGGGAACGCAGTAGCCGACGACGCTAGCGCTTGTGATCAAGTTGAGTACGCCATGGGGCTTCGTTACCAACAGCAATCCGCAGAAATAACTGCTTTACAGCGCCAAGGCTTTGAGCTGGCGACCTATCGCTTGGAAAAACAAATTGAGGCGCATGGTGAGGGTGCCGATTTGGCCATCATTACCGATGTGGATGAGACGCTCATCGATAATAGCGCTTTGCTAGTGCGCGATATGCAGGCCTGCCACGACTTCACTACTTGGGATACTTGGTTGCATTGGGAGCGCGAGGGCGAGCCACGTTTGATCCCAGGCGCGAAAGACTTTCTCGAATTTGCCGATGAGCAAGGTGTGTCGATCTACTATGTGTCGGATCGCTACCAGGAAAATAAAGCGGATACGCTGGCCACTATGGAAGCATTAGAGCTTCCCCAGGTATCTGACGAGCGCGTCATGCTACTTGGCCCACCCAAGACCGAGCGTCGCGCTATCGTCGAAGACAGTCATACGTTGGTGATGCAGTTGGGCGATACGCTGCATGACTTCTCGGGTGATTTTGTCGACGCAAGTCTTGAAGAGCAGCGCGACCTGGTTAACGACCACGCTGAGCGCTTTGGTCAAGACTGGATTGTTTTCCCCAATGCCAGTTACGGAAGCTGGAGCGACGCGGAGCTTAACGCGTGGGAAGCACCGTTTGAAAGCGAATAAAATGTAACCACTTCCATCGTGCCGTTACTATAGAGGAGACGCCCTGGTTAATAGCCAGGGCGTTTTCCTTATTAGCCCCGCAAGTTGTCCCTGTGCCGCTAGTCACTAACATGTCATTCACCTGTCATTGGTTGTCACTAAATTATCGTGGTGGCCGTGAACAATAGCGATATGCCATAACAAATCGAACCTTGTCGGTGTGAGCACGTTTCATTAAGACAGCCGTGACGGCTCCACCCCCATTAGATATTCCTGCCACTAGACTTTTCGTAACTTGCCTTGCCCTGGGTCACGGTGGAAATTGTGCCTGTGGAGGCGGCTGAGACGCCAACGGGCGTCAACCTGTATTCAATAAGGAAACCAACCAATGAACCGTCATAAGCTTTTTATGGCATCCTTACTGACGTCCTCCCTGCTGGTGGGCTGCGGTGATAACGCTAACGCTGATGATACCAATGCCTCCGTGTTCGACAGCTTCCCCGCCGCTGGTGTGTTTCTTCCCCACAGCGTATTACGGGATGATCTAATAGATGGCAAATCTCAGCAGGCTTTTGAGATCCGTAATGGCGGTTTTGGGTCGGCAATGACCGCTCATCCCACGGATTCAACGCGCTTCTATGCATTGACTGACCGCGGCCCCAATGCCAATTTTGTTGGTGACTATGGCAAGGGGAAAATATTTCCGACACCGGACTATACGCCCCGTATCGGCCTGTTTGAGCTTCAAACGAACGGTGTGATCGAACAGGTTACTACCATTCTACTCAAGCGCCCCGACGGAACCGAGATCAGTGGTCTGCCTAACAGCTTGGCACTCGGTGGAACAGGTGAAACCCCTTACCATGCCAATGGCCAGCCGATCTTAGTAGACGATAGCCAGCCCTATAATGAAGTTACTAATCCGATCCGCTTGGATGATTATGGTCTGGATGGCGAAGGGCTGGTGGCGCTATCGGACGGCACCTTCTGGGTTAGTGATGAGTACGGTCCGCACATGGTCCACTTCGATGCCGAAGGTCGTGAAATCGGTCGAATCAACCCCTTTGCCGACGATGACCGGGTCGAGATGAACCTGCCAGCAGAGTTTGCCAATCGGCGTGCCAACCGAGGTATGGAAGGGCTGGCTATCACGCCGGATGAGAAAACGCTGGTAGGTATTATGCAGTCCACACTGTACAACCCGGGCAGTACGGTGAAAGACCTGGATATCACCCGCATCGTCACGGTGAACCTGGACTCGGGCGAGACTGGACAGTACCTCTACCGCCAAGAGCAAAATCAGAATTCCAACTCAGAGCTTGTTGCCCTGAGCGCCACTGAGTTTTTGGTGCTTGAACGAGATGGCCGCTTTCTGAGCGGTGGCCCCGACGGTGATGAGGCTGCGGCGCCCGATGCTCAGAAGCAGGTTTATCGCATTGACCTTGCCTCGGGCACCAATCTTGAAGCGGTCTCAGCCAACGGCGACCTGAAACAGGATGCCGAGCTGGGTCTAACCTTGGCAGGCAAAACCTTGGAAGAAGTGGTTCTAGAGCAGGGGTGGGGCGCTCTGGCCAGCGCTGGAATTGAGCCAGTGAGCAAGTCTCTGGTGGTGGATATGGTGGCGGAAGTCAACTATCCCCACGATAAAATGGAAGGTCTATGGGTGATTGATGACCAACGCCTGGGGGTACTGAACGACGATGATTTCGCCACCTGGTCCACCGATGGTCAACTCGAGCAGAAGATGCTGGACGCCAACACTGTGGATGGCGGCCGCTTGTTTATTATCGAGGCCGACCTGAGCACCGATTGATCAACGTAGCGGCCTAGCAATCACATAATCTTCCTAAATGAATTACTGCGCGCCCTGGGTTTGGCTATTTTGGTTAGCTGTCCTGGGGCGTGTTTGTGTCTTCGTCTCCCCCGTGGCTATCTTTTTCTTTTTGATCTGCTGCTTTCTTACGCGGGTCTTCGCTGTCTTCATCCAGCCAGGTGCCACAGCGCAGGCAGTAACGAGCGCGCTTTTCATGGCGGTCATGGCCACAGCCGGGGCAGGCTTCTTCTGAATAACGGTCTTCGCGAATAGAGCGGATTACCTGGGCGGAAAATACCCCGGTAGGCACGGCAATAATCGAATAGCCCAACAGCATCAGAATCATCGTGATCGCTTTGCCTATCGACGTGGCGGGGACAATATCGCCGTAGCCCACCGTGGTCATACTCACGATCGCCCAATACATCGACATAGGAATGCTGGTAAAACCGGCTTCTGGTGACTCGATGGTGTACATCAGCGCAGCAAACAGTATGACGACCATCATGATGCTGCTAAAAAACAGCAGGATTTGACGAAGGCTGCGTTTAAGCGCATCGAGCAGTAAACGCCCCTCGCCGATAAACTCCATCAATCTCAAAATCCGGAAAATGCGTAGCACCCGCAGCACCCGAACAATGACGAGTCCGTGGGCACCAGGCATCAGCAGGACTAACCAGGCTGGGATAATCGCGATCACATCGACAATACCGTAGAAGCTTTTGAGGTAAATCGTTGGTCGCTCTAAACAGTAAATCCGCACCGCCAGTTCAATGCTGAAAAGTAGCGTAAATAGCCACTCTGCATAGTAAAAAATGTGCCCGTAGCGTTCGGAATAACTATCTACGCTGTCCAGCAAGATGACCGCCACGCTGATTAGAATGGCGATAATCAGCGCAATATCAAACCCTTTGGCTCCCGGCGTATCGGACTCGAAAATAATATGAAAAAGCCGTGTGCGCAGTCCTTCTGCACCGGGAGTTAATTGAAAACTCATCGCGACATCCTGAAGTGGGCTGAATGTTTCTAGCGTAGCGTGGTTTGATAGGCGAAGCGATGCGCCAGGGTTAACGCAGCAGCGCCATAAGCGGGCGTTGGGTGGCCATTATCAGTCAGTGCTGTGGTCAGCGTCTGAGCGTTACGGCGGGTACCTTCATCCAACTGCGGATGGGTCGCCAGTGTGGCTAATGCCTGCTGTGCGATAGTTAAGTGTTCCGCAAGACCACTGTCGTGGTAGGCGTCCAGCGCCACTGTGGCTCTGTGTAGCCACTCAGCCGGTGCGTCAGCGTCAGGTAGTGCCCACTGCTGCACGCCTAGCGCATTGCCGCGAGCGGCTTTGCTGGTATCAGAAGGGCGCAGCGGTACGCTTTCCGCGAGCGTTAATGCTAGCGCCCAAAGCGCCTCTGGTTCACCCGCTTTGAGTTCCAGCTCGACCTCGCAAATAGCCGCTTGAGCACCACCGCTGACAATCTCTCCTTCGTCCAACACTAGCTCGATATGGCTGCCCTGCCAGTCGATTTGCCAGCTGCGCCGGGTAAAGTCGGTGCGCAGCGCAGGTTGTAGCGCGGAAATGACGGTGCCTAGTGAACCTTTGAACGGCGGAAGGGCAGCCAAGCCATGCTGGTCAAGCTGTGGGCTAGGAACTTGCCACTCCCACTCTTGTCGGGTAGAAAGGCCGCCACCACCATGGCCGGCGGTTTTCACCGTTTGCAGCACGCGATCATCAACTTGGCGTAAGCGCACGGCAATCCGTGCATTCGCCATATCTCCCGCAGGGGTATCGAAATAGGTGTTCGACAGATGTTGACGTTGGGGTGTTTCGGCTAGTGCTGCGTGGCACAGCAGCGTGTTTAGTTGAGCTGGCGCAAGGGCGAGTTTAAGCTCTATTTCGGTAGGCGCTGAAACAGAATCAGCAGTAGATGTTGAATTTTTCATGACATTAGCCACCTTTGTATTGTGACGTTTCAATTAATTTTTCATGACATTGTGAACTTTTCATGACGGCGGCGAGCGCACTCTTTATACTGGCGCCGCCATTTCCAGGCTCCCCGAAAACAGGCTAAAGGCTATATGGTTACCTCCAACCCTTTTTCCGCGATGTTTGGCCGCTCGCCATTCCAGCCGCTGCTGGCCCACATCGTCAAGGCCAATGAATGTGCCGACCAACTGTTGCCGTTCTTCGAAGCATCGCTTGCCGGTGATTGGGATACCGCAGCTGTACTGCGTGAAAACGTTACCCGCTTAGAGCATGACGCCGACACGTTGAAAACAGAGCTTCGGCTTAACCTGCCCAATACGATGTTCCTTCCCGTCTCGCGGTCCGACTTGCTCGACCTTATCAGCGTGCAGGATAAAATCGCCAACAAGGTGCGCGACATTACCGGCATTATGCTGGGGCGTAAAATGCGTGTGCCCAATGAGCTGGCCGATCCCATGCGCGATTATATGCGTACCAGCGTGGCGTGTGTGTCCCAGGCTCGCCAAGCGCTTGAAGAGCTGAAAGAGCTGCTTGAGTCCGGTTTTGGACGCAATGTTTCCGATGTTATCCAGAATATGATCCGTGAGCTGCACACACTTGAGCACCAAGCCGACAGCCAGCAGATCGCGATACGTCGCCAACTGTTTGAGCTTGAAAGCCAACTTCCGCCTGTTGATGTGATTTTCCTTTACAAAATCATTGAGTGGGTCGGTGAAGTTTCTGATCGCGCTGAACGCGTGGGCAGCCGCCTACAGATTTTGACCGCACGCTAAGGGGTACCCATGCAGATTATTGCCCAGCACGGTGAAATTTTTATCATCCTGGCCTGTTTGTTTGGCTTTTTTATGGCTTGGGGCGTTGGCGCGAATGATGTTGCCAATGCGATGGGGACCTCGGTGGGGTCGAAAGCGATCACCATCAAACAAGCAATTTTGATTGCGGTAGTCTTTGAATTTTTAGGCGCATGGCTGGCGGGTGGTGAGGTGACCAACACCATTCGTAAAGGCATTATTGACCCAGAATTGCTCCAGGAAGATCCACAGTTACTAGTGTACGGTATGTTATCAGCGCTGCTAGCAGCGGGTACTTGGTTACTGGCAGCATCGATGAAAGGTTGGCCGGTTTCCACGACGCATTCCATTGTAGGCGCCATTGTGGGCTTTGCCGTAGCGGGATTGGGTGCCTCTACGGTTGATTGGGGCGCTGTTGGCACCATTGCAGCAAGCTGGGTCGTTTCTCCTCTTTTAGCGGGTACTATCGGCTTCGTGCTGTTCAAATCAGTGCACCACCTGATTTTTGAAAATGATAATCCCTTTATGGCTGCCAAACGCTATGTGCCGGGCTACGTATTTTTGGTTGGTTTTATTGTGGCGATGGTCACGCTAACCAAAGGTCTGTCTCACGTTGGGCTAGACCTGACCTTTAGTCAAAGCCTGCTGCTGTCTATCTTGTTAGGACTTGTGATCATGGGTGTAGGCCTGTTGATGCAGCGTCGTATCAAGTTTGAGAAAAATGCCAACGATCACTTTGGATACGCCAATGTTGAGCGGGTCTTCGGCGTATTAATGATCTTTACTGCGTGCGCCATGGCGTTTGCTCACGGCTCTAACGACGTTGCGAACGCGGTTGGCCCGCTAGCGGCGGTCATTAGCGTGGTACAAACTGGCGGCCAAATTGAAGGCTCTGCGTTGGTGCCCTGGTGGGTATTGGTACTGGGCGGTGCTGGCATCGTGGTGGGCTTAGTAACTTACGGCCACAAAGTCATTGCCACCGTGGGAACCGGTATTACTGAACTCACTCCCAGCCGTGGCTTTGCTGCCACGCTGGCAGCCGCGACCACAGTGGTATTAGCTTCCGGCACGGGTCTGCCAATTTCAACCACCCACACACTGGTGGGGGCGATATTAGGCGTAGGGCTTGCCCGGGGTATGGCGGCGCTTAACCTGCGTGTTATTGGCACCATCGCCATGTCCTGGCTGATTACGCTACCTGCCGGGGCTGGTTTGGCTATTCTGTTCTTCTTTATGTTCAAAGGCATGTTTGGTTAACAGCAAGGGGTAACTCCGCCCTATACGTGACTGCTTGGCCAAACGCACAGCGGCATCTTCTTTTACACAAGAAGGTGCCGCTGTTTTTTATGCTCTGTTAAAGTAAACGCTGATACTTTCATTCACCTGCTGCCGGAGAGCGGCCCTTGGACACACGCTTCCCTTTTGTTGATTGGTTTCGTAATGCTTCGCCCTACATTAATGCGCACCGGGGACGAACCTTTGTCATCTTAATTGAGGGCGAAGCCATGGCGTCTGGCCGAGGAGAGCAACTGATTCAAGATTTAGCGCTGCTACACACCCTGGGGGTGCGGCTAGTTGTGGTGTTTGGTATTCGCCCACAAGTGCATGACGCATTGACGGCTGCCGGTGTCGAGCCAACACGGGTGGATGGTCGCTGGGTAGCTGATCGAGCGGTGATGGCTCACGTGGAACAGGTGGCCGCACACCAGCGCTTATGGCTAGAAGCTCGTCTTTCCTTGGGGCTGCCTAGCACGCCGCTACACGGTGTAGAGCTTAGCGTGATTTCCGGTAACTTGGTGACCGCTAAGCCATTAGGGGTGCGTGAAGGCATCGATTTTGATCACAGTGGTGAAGTCCGCCGAGTGCGTTCGAGCGCTATTGAAGGGCTGTTGGAAAAAGGCTCACTGGTGCTGCTGCCGCCGCTGGGCTTCTCCAGCACAGGTGAAGTGTTTGATTTAGATGCCTCGGAAGTCGCACAACAGGCTGCCGTCGCGCTGAAAGCGGATAAGCTGATTCTATTAGGCGAGTCGGAAGGGCTTGAAGACGAACACGGTGCACTATTGCGCCAGCTTTCCCCGGCA
Organism: Halomonas sp. 3D7M; assembly: GCF_014897885.1. Taxonomy (NCBI): domain Bacteria; kingdom Pseudomonadati; phylum Pseudomonadota; class Gammaproteobacteria; order Oceanospirillales; family Halomonadaceae; genus Halomonas; species Halomonas sp. 3D7M. The sequence continues at coordinate 90,100 of NZ_JABUZF010000264.1, forward strand.
GAGGCCGAGCCGCGCCTGCAACAGGCGTTACCGGGCAGTGAGCTGGCACGCCACTTGAACGCCGCCTGCACCGCCGCCAGAGAAGGGGTGGCGCGCACCCACCTGCTTTCCTGGCGCAACCACGATGCGCTGTTAGGGGAACTGTTCACCCGTGACGGCGTTGGCACCATGATCACCCAACACCGCTACGAGCAACTGCGCCCAGCCACGTTGAACGACGTCGCTGGCCTGCTAGAGCTGCTGGAGCCACTGGAGCGACGTGGCATGTTGGTGGCTCGTTCGCGGGAACGCCTAGAGCACGAAATCGACGACTACATGGTCATCGAACGTGATGGCATGGTGATTGGCTGTGCAGCATTGCATGTTTTTCCAGACACCACGGTGGGGGAAATGGCCTGTGTCGCGGTGCACGGTAACTATCGCGGCGGTGAGCGCGGCGAGCGCTTAGTGGAAGCGTTAGAACGCCGCGCCCGGCAGCGTGGGCTTTCCGAAATGTTTGTGTTAACTACCCACACGGCTCACTGGTTTGTCGAACACGGCTTCCGTGCTGCAAGCTTAGATGATCTGCCGCCGCTAAAACGCGAAGCCTACAACCACGCCCGAAAATCCAAGGTGTTGGTGAAAAATCTAGCCTAAAAACGCTTACTTAAAGAGAAATATCTAGATGAGCCGGGTGTCTTTGCGACACCCGGTTTCGTATGCGTGTAAAAAATAAATGAAAATATTTGGTCATTTTATGTATTTGTGCAATTATATTTGCAGATATGCTTGTAGATAAAACCAGCAAAGCCAATCCAAGCCCATCTAAACCAAACCAATAACAACACCGTTATCTACACGCTACGTCACTCACACATAACCAATAACATCGACGTCACGAGGACTTCTCCATGAAAACACTAACCACGTTAATGGCTGCTACTGCATTTTCTCTCACTGCAGCGACTGCCGCCGCAGACAAGCTAGTGGTTGCCACTGATACTGCCTTTGTGCCCTTTGAGTTTGCTCAAGACGGTGAATATGTCGGTTTTGATATCGATATGTGGACAATGATTGCCGAAGAGCTTGAGCTGGAGTTCGAACTAAGGCCAATGGATTTCAATGGCATTATTCCCGGCCTGCAGACTGGCCAGTTAGATGTTGCCCTGGCGGGGATTACTATCCGTGAAGACCGTGCCGAGGTGATTGATTTTTCAGATGGCTACTACGAAAGCGGCTTCCGCATCATGGTGCCAATTGATAGTGATATCGAAAGTGCTGAAGACTTAGCAGGTAAAATGCTGGCCGTTCGCACCGGCACCTCTGCTGCTGACTATGCACGGGAAAACTTCACCGACACCGAGCTACGCCAGTTCCCCAATATCGACAATGCCTACCTGGAGTTACGCACCGGCCGCGTTGATGCCGCGATGCATGATACGCCCAATGTTCTCTACTACATTGCCACCGCTGGTGACGGCCAAGTAAAAGCCGTGGGTGAGCAGATGATGGCGCACGAGTATGGCATTGCGTTTCCCAAGGGAAGCGAGCTGGTCGAGCCAGTTAACCAAGCATTAGCGGCTATGCGGGAAGATGGCCGCTACGACGAAATTTATGCGAAGTGGTTCGGCGAATCGCCCAACGAATAATCTCCTGAAATTTTATTTACTAGCGGAGGGCTTCCTCCGCTGACGTTGGATTGTCAGGAGAGTCTAGATGAATATCGATTGGTCGATTGTTATAGGGTTTTTGCCCGCGTTGCTCAATGGCGCAAAAATCACGCTGTATATCACCGTAACGGGGTTGATCGGTGGTATTACGCTGGGGGCTGTTATTGGCCTGATGCGCGCCTACGGCGGCTATATCCTCAATACACTGGCGTTTATCTACGTCGAAATTATTCGAGGTACGCCGATTGTTGTACAGGTGATGTTTCTGTATTTCGCCTTGCCGGTGCTGGTGGATATCCGCATTGACCCGATGACGACAGCAATCCTTGCGATTGTCATTAATGCTGGGGCGTACGTTGCTGAGATTGTGCGTGGCGCAGTGCTGTCGATTTCAAAAGGATTAACCGAGGCAGGACGTGCTATCGGTTTGCCGCGCTGGAAAGTGGTGGTCTATATCGTTGGACCGCTCGCCTTTCGCCGCTTGATTCCACCGCTGGGTAACCAGTGCATTGTCAGCCTGAAAGATACTTCCTTGTTTATTGTGATCGGTGTCGGCGAACTGACGCGCACCGGCCAGGAAATCATGGCGGCTAACTTCCGTGCAGTCGAAATATGGACGGCGGTTGCCGTGTTCTACCTGATTATGACCGGCACGTTGTCGCTGCTGCTGCGTATCGTTGAGAAGCGGATGAGGATCTTATGAGCGCCATCATAGAATTCAAGAATGTGTCCAAGCACTTTGGCCCGCTTAAGGTACTTGATAAGGTTGATCTGGATATCAATCGTGGCGAAGTGGTCGTGCTCATAGGACCATCCGGTTCTGGAAAATCCACCTTGTTGCGCTGTATTAACGGGCTGGAAATGATCACCTCGGGTGACCTTCTCGTTGATGGCATGAGCGTTAAGGGAGGCAACAAAACGCTGCGCGAAATTCGCCAGGAAGCGGGCATGGTCTTCCAGCAATTCAACCTATTTCCACAAATGACAGCGCTGGAAAATGTGGCCTTTGGCCAACGCCATGTGCGCAAAATGGGACGTAAGGCGGCTGATAATAGTGCCCAGGGGCTATTGGAAAAAGTCGGCCTGGGGGATAAATCGAAACACTATCCTCATGAGCTTTCTGGTGGGCAGCAGCAGCGGGTCGCTATTGCTCGGGCGTTGGCGATCAAACCCAAAGTAATGCTGTTTGATGAGCCTACCTCAGCGCTTGACCCTGAGCTTAAGCAGGAAGTACTGAATGTTATGCAGAAATTGGCAGAAGAGCAGATGACCATGGTGGTGGTGACCCATGAGATGTCCTTCGCCAAACAGGTTGGCACGCGCTTGATTTTTATGGAACACGGTAAAATTGCGGTTGATGCCAACCCTGTTGATGTCATTGATAACCCGCCTAATGACCGGATGAAGGACTTTCTGCGCCATGTCTAAACAAACGAGCTCTATTGGCTGGCAGATTATCAATGGGCAGCCACGCGACATCGGCGTTGCCCTTGGGCGCGCAGGGCGTGATGCGGTGCATCGCTTTTTGCTGCCAAGCGCTATCTGGGCTGAAATTAACGACCCGATTCACCGGAACGCTGTTGCTATCATGGCAGCCAATACGCAGCGTGATTTTCCTCAAGTGTGGGAAGAGCTAGAGGGGCTTGCGGAAGGTCTTAGCCTACCTATTGAAGCGGTATTTGCCTGGAACTGCCGGGGTGACCTGTTGGCCCATGCACCGGACGGCTGCACGACCTTGGTTCTCCCCGGAGAAACGCCGCTGGTGGCGCATAATGAGGATGGCCTGCCATTCTTCCGTGGCCACTGTTTTATGGCTGAAGTGACATCAGCAATGGGAGAGGGGTTTACCGCTTTCTGCTATCCCGGCTCGATACCGGGCCACACGCTGGCGTTTACCCGCCAGGGCTGGGTGCAGGCGGTCAATAATTTGCGCTTGCTCAATGTGACGCCCAGGGTGCCAAGAATGGTGTTAGGCCGGGCGGCTTTAAGCCAACCCAATGTGGCCGGTGTCGTGGCACTGCTGCAGCATTACAATGAGTGCGGCGGCTTTCATTTTTCGCTTGCCGAATGCGGGCAGCGAGAGGTGATGAGTATTGAGTTTGGTGGTGGGGATGCTGCCCAGATAGCGCTAAATGCCCCCAGCGTGCATGCTAATCATGCGCTGTATCACCCCAGTGGTCTGGCATCGCAATGGGTTACTGATTCCTCACGAGACCGACAGCAGCGTGGAGATCAGCTGCTAGCGGAAGGAGAGACTGCGCCGCTGGCTATCCTGCATGATCAACAAGCCAGCGGCCTGCCCATTCTGCGACTGAGTGCTGACGACCCTGATCACGAGAATACTCTGGTCACGGCGGTCATGCGTCTTGAAGTGGATGGTGTAGCATGGCAACTTTATGATCGCCCTGGAGCGCCACCCGCTTATGACGGAAAACTCTTCTTCGCAAGTTGACTCTTCGCCCTCTAAACACTCGATAGCTGAGCGCCAGCCCCCGGAAACCGTTGACGGTCTGCGTGAACTGGCGCTTAGCATTGCCCGGGGCGAGAGCGAGCTACGTCTTGGCCCCAAATCGCGAGAAGTGCTGGCACGCCTGATCGACCTTCAGGGGGATCAGGTGCTGCTGTCTATTTCTTCGGCAGCTCGTCGGCTAGAGGTCAACCCATCGAGTATTTCTCGTTTGGCACGCTCTCTCGGTTATGCCCGTTTCAGCGATCTACAAAGAGTTCTGCTGAGCGCGAGCTTTACCTCTTCTGCCTCTTTTTACCGCGACCATGCTGCCAGCGCGTTGGCTGCCGACAAGCGCAGTTTGCATGTCCAGGCGGAGCAGCTATGCGCTGAAAATAAGCACAATATCGACCGCTTTCTGCAAGGGGTGAAGCATGATGATATTGAAACTTTCGCCCGAACAGTGATCAATGCGCCCAGGGTTCGGTTGTACGGAGTGCGTCAGTTTCATGCGCTGTGCAGTTTCTCAGCCTACGGGTTAGGCATGTTGCGCCCTGATGTAGCGCTGCTTAGCGACGCTACCAATGGGGTTGCGGAAGGGCTGGCGTCGATGTCCGAAGGTGACGTACTGATTGCCGCCAGTTGCCAGCCCTATACGCGCCAAGTGGTGGATGTGTGCCGGATGGCGCAGGCTCATGGCATTCAAACCTTGGCCGTAACCGACTACGCCAGCTCCGCACTGGTTGAGTATGCCCAGGTATCTATCCTGGTGCCCCATGAAAGCAGCTTTATTTCCAACAGCATGGTGGCTTATTTTGCCGCCATGGAGTGCCTGATTAATGCCTGTGCCACGCTGTCAGGAGATGACGCAGGTAAGGCAATTTCGCGGCGGGACCGCTTTATCACCGAGCTGGATATTGAGATGCGCTGAGCGCTACTGCTTGTAGCGCCGCTTTACTTCTACGTTTAGCCTGCCTTCTCCCAGCCGTAGCGAGAGCTTCTGGCCTGGCGCGGTGTCCTCTGCCCGGCGAATGACATGGCCCTTTTCATCCTGGGCAATGGCATAGCCGCGCCCCAACACCGCCAGTGGGCTGATGGCATTTAGTTCACGGGCGGCGCTACTCAAGCGTGCCTGACGCACTTCCAGCGCTCGCTGCATAGCGCTGGCTAAACGGCGCTGGAGCTGACTAACACGCTCTTGCTCTGTTCGGTGCAGGCGCACCATGTCTTGGCTGGCTAAGCGTTTGCTTAACTGGGTGACCCGCACTTGCTGCTGCTGAACGGTTTGCTGTATGGCGCGCTGCAGCCGTTGACAAAGGGCGGTAACGTGCTGGCGTTGACGTTCAAGTTGCTCGCCTGGGTGGCGAAGGCGGGCGCGCAGGGTATCCAGCCGTTGGCTATCCCGCTCTAAGCGTGCCTGCATGGCACGCTGTAAGCGGTTTTCTGCCTGGATTAATTGTTGCTTAAGCGCATGTTGGTCAGGCACCAAACGCTCGGCCGCTGCTGATGGGGTAGGGGCGCGCATATCGGCGGCGAAATCCGCCAGGGTGACATCCACTTCGTGACCCACTGCCGACATCACCGGCAAGCGGGAGTGAAAAATCGCCCGTGCTAGATGCTCGTTATTAAACGCCCACAGGTCTTCTAAGCTACCGCCGCCGCGGGTGATCAGCACCACATCCTGGTCAGGGTCTAAGCGCGCCTGTCGGTTCAGTAACCCCAGTGCCGAAATCATCGCAGGGGCGGCCTCGTTGCCTTGTACAGGCACCGGAATCAGCGTGACATCTGCCAGTGGCCAGCGCGCCGCCAGTACCGCCAATACATCGCGAATGGCTGCGCCGCTGGCGGAACTCAATATCAAAATTTTGCGGGGAGGAAAGGGCAGGGGGCGCGTATTGGCAAACACACCTTCGCCTTCCAACTGCGCTTTTAGGCGCTCAAACGCTGCCAGCAGTTCCCCCAAGCCCGCCGCCTGTACGGCGTCAGCAATCAACTGATAATCGCCGCGCGGTTCGAACAGCGAGACCCGGCCGCGTAGTTTTACCTGATCGCCATCACGCATAGGCGCCGATACAAAACGCGCCCGTTGGCGAAATAGCGCACAGCGAATTTGTGCCCGGTCATCCTTCAAGGTGAAGTAAATATGCCCAGACGCCGGGCGGGAAACATTGGAAAGCTCGCCCTCTACCCACACTTCGCCCACATCGCGCTCAAGGGTCTGTTTGGCACGCTGATTCAACTGACTAACAGAAAGCGCTTGTGGTGTATCGGGCATAGAGCAACCTTAAAAAGAGAGTGAGCGAGTGGGTAGTTTTCGCAAGAATCCTAGCTTATTAGCCATTGGTCTGGATTGAAAACCTTCTTCACATTGCTGGAAAGGCCCTCAAAACGCTATAATAGGGGATTAACTTTCCACGCCCCACTTCCTCTTCTATCAGGGTGTTGCCGCTATGCTACGTATGGCCCAAGAAGCACTTACGTTCGATGACGTACTCCTCGTTCCCGGCTTCTCCGATATTCTGCCCAAGGATGTCAGCCTCAAAACCCGCCTGACCCGCAATATTTCACTCAATATCCCGCTGCTTTCCGCTGCAATGGATACCGTTACCGAAGCGCGTCTAGCAATTGCGATGGCTCAGGAAGGCGGCATCGGCATTATCCATAAGAGCATGACCATGAGTCAGCAAGCCGCTGAAGTGCGTAAGGTTAAAAAGCACGAAAGCGTGATTGTAAAAGATCCAGTCACCGTTAGCCCTAAGGCGAAGCTGGATGACCTGCTGGCGATGGCGCGTGAGAACGGGTTTTCTGGCTTCCCCGTCGTAGAAGGCGAAACCCTGGTAGGTATTGTGACCGAGCGTGATATGCGCTTCCAGCCCAACCACGGCGACAGCGTAGCGGACATCATGACCCCCCGCGAGCGGTTGGTTACCGTCAAGGAAGGCACCGACCTTGAAACCAGCAAAGCCAAAATGCGCGAACACCGCATCGAGAAAATGCTGATCGTCGATGACGAGTTTCATCTGCGCGGTTTGGTAACTTTCCAAGACATCGAAAAAGCCCGCACGTATCCGATGGCTGCCAAAGATAGCGATGGCCGCTTGTTGGTAGGTGCAGCCGTTGGCACTGGCCCGGAAACGCCGGATCGCGTTGCTGCGCTGGCCGAAGCCGGTGTCGATGTGATCATTGTTGATACTGCCCACGGTCACTCTAAAGGCGTTATCGACCGCGTGCGCTGGATTAAAGAGA
>NZ_JABUZF010000264.1:97504-107815 GCF_014897885.1 Halomonas sp. 3D7M
CCGGCGCTGCCGCCAAAGCGCTGGCTGAAGCGGGCGCAGACGCCGTTAAAGTGGGCATTGGCCCCGGTTCTATCTGTACCACACGTATTGTGGCAGGCGTTGGTGTTCCGCAAATCACCGCGGTGTCTAACGTGGCAGAAGCGCTCAAAGAGTTCGATATTCCGCTGATCGCCGACGGCGGCATTCGCTTCTCGGGTGACTTAGCCAAAGCCATCGCCGCTGGCGCAAGCGCCGTGATGGTCGGTGGCCTGCTGGCCGGTACCGAAGAAGCGCCGGGTGAAGTTGAGCTTTACCAAGGCCGTACCTACAAAGCCTACCGTGGCATGGGCTCCATGGGTGCCATGTCTCAGAACCAGGGCAGCGCCGACCGCTACTTCCAAGATAAGAGCGAAGGTGCCGAGAAGCTGGTGCCGGAAGGCATTGAAGGCCGCGTACCCTATAAAGGCATGATGGGCGCTATCGTTCACCAACTGATGGGCGGCCTGCGCGCTTCCATGGGTTACACCGGCTGCCGCAGTGTTGAAGAAATGCGCACCAAGCCGGAATTTGTACAAATTACCAGCGCTGGCTTTAACGAATCCCACGTTCACAACGTGCAGATCACCAAAGAAGCCCCCAACTACCGGGTGAGCTAACCAGCACGTTTAGTTAAATGGCGCGGCGGGCATTGCCCCGCCGCTTGCTTTTTGGCCTTAACAGCGGCACCCACACCGCTTAACCGAGACCCCGCCATGAGTGACATTCACGCCCATAAGATCCTGATTCTCGACTTCGGCTCCCAGTACACCCAACTGATCGCCCGCCGTGTGCGTGAGATCGGTGTATTCTCCGAAATCCGCGCCTTCGACATCACCGAAGAAGAAATTCGCGAATACAACCCGAACGGCATCATCCTGGCCGGTGGCCCGGAATCGGTGACCGAGTTGGATTCCCCGCGAGCACCGGCGTGCGTGTTCGAAATGGGCTTGCCGGTGTTTGGTATCTGCTACGGCATGCAGACCATGGCCGAGCAGCTTGGCGGCAAAGTGGAAGGCTCTAACCAGCGCGAATTTGGCTACGCCCAGATTCAAATCGACGGCGACACCCCGCTGTTCAAAGACATCAAAGACCACATCGATACCGACAGCGGCAAAGGCCTGCTAGACGTATGGATGAGCCACGGCGACAAGGTCTCTCAGGTGCCTGACACCTTCACCGTGACCGCTTCCACGCCGAGCTGCCCGATTGCCGCCATGGCCTGGGAAGAGAAGCAGTTCTACGGCGTGCAGTTCCACCCCGAAGTGACCCACACCCTGCAAGGTCAGCGCATTCTTGAGCACTTCGTGCTGGATATTTGCGGCGCTGAAAAACTCTGGACGCCTGCACAAATCATCGAAGACCAAGTGCAGCGCGTACGCGAGCAAGTGGGTGACCGCCATGTACTGCTTGGCCTTTCCGGTGGTGTCGACTCCTCGGTTGTGGCGGCGTTGCTGCACAAAGCCATTGGCGACCAGTTGACCTGCGTATTCGTCGATAACGGCCTGCTGCGCAAAAACGAAGGCGACCAAGTGATGGAAACCTTCGCCAAGCACATGGGCGTGAAGGTGATCCGTGTCGACGCCGAAGAGCTGTTCCTCGGCAAGCTGAAGGGCGAAAACGACCCGGAAGCCAAGCGCAAGATTATCGGCAACACCTTTATCGACGTGTTCGATGAAGAAGCCAGCAAAATCGACGGCGTCGACTTCCTGGCCCAGGGCACCATCTACCCGGACGTGATTGAATCCGCCGCCTCTAAAACCGGCAAAGCGCACGTGATCAAATCCCATCACAACGTCGGTGGCCTGCCGGAAACCATGAAGCTCAAGCTGGTCGAGCCGCTGCGCGAACTGTTTAAAGACGAAGTGCGCAAACTCGGCCTCGAACTTGGCTTGCCCTACGATATGGTCTACCGCCACCCGTTCCCTGGCCCCGGCCTGGGCGTGCGCATTCTGGGTGAAGTGAAGAAAGAGTACGCCGACATCCTGCGTGATGCCGACGCCATCTACATCGAAGAACTGCGCGCCGCCGGTTGGTACGAAAAGACCAGCCAAGCCTTCGCCGTGTTCCTACCAGTTAAATCGGTAGGTGTCGTCGGCGATGGCCGCCGCTACGAATGGGTCATCGCGCTACGCGCGGTCGAAACCATCGACTTCATGACCGCCCGCTGGGCGCACCTGCCCTACGAGCTGCTGGAGAAGGTATCCAACCGGATTATCAATGAGTTGGAAGGCGTTTCGCGGGTTACTTATGACGTGAGCAGCAAGCCGCCTGCTACTATTGAGTGGGAGTGATCCCGCGTTCGGCATAGACCAGTAGTGATTGGCAATAAACACTCCGGAAGCCCGTGTATATGCGGGCTTTTGTGTTTTGGCGCTGGTAAATTCGGAGCGCTCTGAATAACCAAGAAGGATGTGTCTGTGTCTGTAGTGCTCAATGATCCTGTACAACGATTTATAAACTTGTAGGTGTCGTTACTCCGCGTCATTGAGTGGCTTTCTATATAGTTAATGCGTTTCAATGAGTTGGGTTTTAAAGAGGCCGAGGCTGTAACAGAGGATATTAGATACGAGACTGATCAGTACACAGTTCAGAGGTGGCATTAGCAATAATGATAAAAAGAACCTTTAAAAACATTCCTGATGGGAAAATTACTGAGGCTGACCAGCAATCATTCTTGGTAGGCTTGGGCTGGGCCCGAGGCGTTACATGGGATGAGCTGCTGCATTCAAAACGTGTACTGATAATTTCAGAGGCAGGGGCAGGAAAAACCTACGAATGCCGTAAACAGTCCGAGAGCCTTCGGGCTGCTGGAGAACCTGCATTCTTCGTTGAATTGGCGGCGTTGGCAACAGAAGACCTTCGCAGTCTGTTAGATGCAGATGAAGAAGCCCGGCTGGACGCTTGGCTTGCCTCACAGTCTGAGGTGGCGACATTTTTTTTGGACTCGATTGATGAGCTGAAATTGACGATGGGTTCGTTTGAGCGCGCGCTCAAACGTCTGAAAAAGTGTATCGGAGGTCAGCTTCATCGGGTGCGGGTTGTCATCACGACACGGCCGATCCCCTTCGACGAACAGTTGGTCCGAAATGTGCTGCCTGTTCCTCTGGCGCCGACTTACGACTCCGGTGAAGAGGCATTTGCGAAGATCGCAATGCGAGAGCATCAGGAGCAACACGACAACAGAAGCAAAAATCAATCGCCCGATTGGCGGTCTGTAGCTTTAATGCCGCTATCGGACGAACAGATCGTCGATTTTTGTCGACACCAGGGAGTGAGCGATCCTGATCTTCTTTTGAGGACTTACGACGTCGCAATGCCCTTGAGTTTGCACGCAGGCCTCAGGACTTAATTGAGTTGTGCGCAGACTGGCGTGAGCATAAACGTATTCGAACACATCGCGATCAGGTTGCTACGAATGTTCGCGTGAAGTTGCTTCCTCGTGAAGACAGGCCTGAGCCGGCGGAATTGTCTGTCGACAGGGCGATTGAGGGAGCTAGCCGGCTCGCGCTCGCAGTTCAGATGACGCGTCGTCTAACCATTCGTCATAGTGCCGCGTCCGACGCTGTTGACAATGAGGCTGCTCTCGACCCCGCGATCATCCTCTCCGATTGGCAACCGAACGAACGAAAAGCACTGCTGGAGCGTCCGTTATTTGGCTTCGCTTCTTATGGCCGAGTGCGCTTCCATCATCGTTCTGTTGCCGAGTATCTTGCCGCGGAACGGCTAATAGCTTTTCGAAGGCAAGGTATGCCGTTTCGAGCCCTTAAACGTCTTCTCTTTGCGGAGACGAAAGGTAGCACAATCGTTCGCCTGTCCAAACGGCCAGTGGTGGGATGGTTGGCCTTACAAGTACACGAGATATTTGAACTGTTGCGGGACAATGAACCTGCTGTGCTTCTAGATGAAGGTGACCCTGAGTCGCTAACGCAAACTCAGCGAAATCAAGCTCTTCACGCCTACGCAGAGCGCTACGGCCTTGGTGGATGGAGAGGCCTTAAGGTGCCTCACATTCAGGTCCACCGCTTTACATCTAACGAGTTGGCAGGAGAAATCGACAGGATTTGGCGCAGTGGAGTGGTAGAGAATCCGGATGTGCGAAAAGTCCTCATCAGCCTCATCGAGGCGGGTCGCATAGAAGCTTGTGCTGACATCGTATTCGAGATCACTCAGGACATTGCAGCAACTACGGTCGAGCGCATAATGGCTATCGACGCCTTAATAGCCCTTGATGACGAGAGATTAGGCACAATTGCCGCACGTATAGCGGATGCTGACGATCTCTGGCCCGATAGAATATCGCGTGGTGCCGTGCTGAGTCTTTTCCCAAAATATATGTCGGTTGAAGAGCTTTTTCGGGCGCTTCGATGGCTAAAGCGAGAGAAGCGGAGGGCAGGAAGCCTTAACTGGCAACTTCCGCGCCTAATAGCTGCATCGGCCTTTGAGCCCTCTGTCCTCGAGGAGCTTCGTGATGGCCTTCTTGCTCTAATCTCAGAGGGGCTAAAATGGAAAAAGGAGTGGCCACATATCACGAGCGATCGACCGGATCTCATCGGGTCACTTGCCGCAACCTGTGAGCGCGGCCTCAATATAAGCCAAGACGAGCAGTGGCTATATGCTGGTGTAATCGCATTGCGATTACACCAAAGGGACTATGGTGACGATGATCCGATCAAACCGCTTCGCGAAAAGCTAAGTAATCTGAATGCAGTAGACAGTGCGCGTCTTTTCTGGGTTATGGATGGTTTGCTGCAGTCGCTCCATGAAATCAAAGATCCTTGGAGACGGTTCGCAGAGATAACTGTTTATGATGGACCAGTTCAGCTAAGACCAGACCGGGATCTGACTTGGGTGAGCGAGGCGCTTGGAGACACGACCCGGGATGCGGGTGAACGCGCAATGCTCTTGGAGGCAGCCATCAGCCTGTCGCCGGATCGTGATACATGGAAAGAACACGTTGAGGGACTGAGGCCTCTCATAGAGGATGAACCTTCATTCGTGCAAAGGCTTGACGACTGGCTGAAGCCATCGAAGCACGACAAAGAACATCGTCGCAGGGAAAAGAGGCAGGCTGAAAGAAATAAGCAAGAAGAGCGGCGAAAGGCAAAGAACCACGCGAGCTGGGTTCAGTTCTGGCGAGAGGTTGCCAATCAGCCTGAAAACGCATTTTCGACAGAGCAGAGCTGGAACACTGCTTGGAACTTGTGGCGCACAATGAGTCACGATGGTGAGGACAGTCGATCGTCAGGCTGGAACCGGCGATTCATTGAAGAGCAATTCAATCAAGAAACGGCCGACAAGCTTCGCCGGGCGTTGATGAAAATCTGGCGTGATGACCACCCAACTTTTCCTAGCGAAAGGCCCGAAGGAAAACGCAATACATTTCTTGTACGTTGGCAGCTTGGTCTGGCCTCGATCTACGCCGAAGCGGAGGACCCTGACTGGGCAACTAAACTCAACGATGCCGAAGCCGAGCTGGCCGCGCGGTACGCTCCGATTGAACTGAACGGCTTGCCTCAGTGGATAGAAAGTCTCGTAGACACGCATCCAAACGCTGTGGAGCGGGCGCTTGGAAATGAACTGTCGTGGGAACTGAGCCAGCCGCTAGGTGAGCATGGACATTCAGGCCTGCTTCAAGGAATTGGTTACGCGCCTGAGAGAGTAGCGAGACTATTTCTTCCACGGCTGGAATCTTGGTTAGATGCCGGCGGGGAGCAGATCAATGGCGCCGACAACGCGACTGGGATGACCGAAAGGCTTCGGCAGGTCACACGGATTATCTTGAAGCATGGGGATGCGTCGGAAATTGAGAGACTTCGAGAACGGGCACTCCAAAGATTGGAGCAACAATTGCCGTTTGCGCTGCGTATTCTTTGGTTGTCGACCTTGATGCGAATTGATCCGCAGGCGGGTGTCGAAAAGCTGGCTGATCAGATCGAGATAGTTGAACCATCTGAAAGATCAGACGCTGTGACATGGCTGGCTAGCCTCTTTGGGGATCGCCAAGACGGAATTGGGTTGGGTGACGAACGCTTCACGCCGCAATTACTGCTGCGGCTGCTTCGCCTGGCCTATCGACACGTTCGAATACAAGACGACGCGCACCACGAAGGATCCTATTCACCGGACACTCGCGACGACGCGGAACAGGCACGTAATAGCATTGTAACGGCATTGTTTAACTCGAAGGGCGAGGAGGGCTTGGCTGCCAAACTCGAGATGGCCGCAGATCCTTTGTGCGCTCATTTCAAGGATCGGATTTTGGCTGTGGCAGAAGAGAGTTGGGCGCAAGAGATTGATGCTGAAGCATTTGATGAGGCTCAAACGATAGCACTTGACCGAAGCGGGGAAGCGCCTGCCTCAACGAATGAAGCCATGTTTGCGATTATGAAGGATAGGCTGTCGGACCTGGACGACCTTCTTCTCCGTGATGCGTCACCGCGAGAGGCTTGGGCAGGGATATCAGACGAGAGGGTCATGCGTCGAGAAATTTCGCGCGAGCTGAGTCATGCTGCGAACTCGATCTACACTGTGGACCAGGAGGCTGTTACAGCTGACGAAAAGGAAACTGATATACGTTTGCGTTCTGTTCTTTCTAAGCATGAAGCTGTGATTGAACTAAAACTTGGTGATCGGCGCACAGCGACAGACTTGCGAGATACAATAGAAAATCAGCTTGTTAGGAAGTACATGGCAGCAGAGTACAGTAAAGCTGGAGCATTACTGGTGACTCTTGCAAAAGATCGTCAATGGCAACATCCAGATGAAAAGCGCATGATCAAAGCGGATGAGTTGTTGTCGCTGCTGACTGCAGAGGTTGACAGAGTGCAACAGGCTTTGGGAGGTGGAACTTACATATATGTACACCTTCTTGATCTGCGTCCTAGGTTGCCTATTGAGTCTCAGGTTACGCCTTGAATGTTCAGATAGGTCCTGATTATCGACTGTGTTACTTAGGTTGGTGATTTTTCTGTGTGGTGTTTTTTATGGTCTTTTGCTTTAAGTGGTTTGTATAGTATTGAAAAATAAAGGTTTTAAGTGGCTATATATAATTGAGTGGGAATGAGGTTGTTCGATAGCTCGGTATACTAACCCCGTCGAAAGGCGGTTTTTTTTGGATTTTTTATTATTGGAGCTTACTATAAATTTCAATGTTACGATAAGATTACTGTGTTTCTATTTTCTTTGCTTGATTCTGTGTTGGTTATAGTGCCCTGAGTTGATATCTAGACACGGAGCAATATAAACTTATATTTTTTATTCGTTTAATGAGGCCAAGAATGCAGCGCAATAAAATAATATCTCTTTTTGAAAAATATGGTTTTTCATATAACTCAACGGCTTCAAAAGAGAGTTTTTTGGCATTTACATTTAAGTCCGGTTTTTTTCATAACGCTGAAATTGTGGCAATTGGAGCAAAAAATGAAACATCTGAAACAGAAATGGAGCTTGTTGCGAGTCAACTTCAACGAATGGGATATTCGACCAAGAAAACATATTATCAAAATTATGAAGATATTGAAAAAAGTTTGTTTGATGGGTTTTTTAATACAGAAGAGTGGAGGAAGAAGATTAAAAAAGAGTACCGTTTACATTGTGATAAAATATTAAGTATTCTGCCTGATGGAGCTGGTTGTTATAGTTATATTAAAGCCCCGTTTATAAAAAATGGCCAAAAAGGCGAAGGTGGTATAGTTGAAGATATATGTGCTTCTATAAACAAAAGCGGCCCAAAGTTGATAATTATAGAAGCGCCCGCAGGCTTTGGAAAAACATGTACGTCTTATGAAATAATTAATTCTCTCTCTAATAATGTTAATGCTCCAATCCCATTTTTCACAGAGTTTTCTAGAGATAGGCAGGCTAAAGTTTTTAGCCATATCTTTATAAGAGAGGTGGATAGGTCTTTTAGCTCTGTTAACTCTAATGTTGTAATCGAAGAGGTTAAAGAAGGAAGAGTTGCTGTTGTATTAGATGGATTTGATGAGCTTCTGCATGATAAGAGCTCATCTGCGGATAGAGTAATGAATTTTGACAATGCTGAGCCGATGCTGGAAACAATAAGTGAGTTGTTGGTTAAAAATTCTAAGGTGATATTAACGTCAAGGCGTTCGGCAATATTTGATGGTGAAATGTTTAATGAGTGGTTAAAGCGTTATGATGAGAAGTTTACTATTGATCGATATAGAATTGAAAAGCCTGAAATAAGTGATTGGATTCAGTTCGATAGGCTTCAAAAACTTGAGAGTGTTGGCATAAATTTAGAAAAACTATCAAACCCTGTGCTTTTAAGTTTTATCAGGTTTTTGGACTTTGATAATTTTGAAAAACTATGCTCTCAGCCTTCTACGATAGTAGAGAAATATTTTGCTTCCATGCTTGAACGCGAGATGGAAAGACAAGAGATAAGAATGAGTATTGAACAGCAAACATCTCTATTGAGTATAGTTGCTGGAGATATGTGTGAAAAAAATTATACATCTGACTCAAGGGAAAAAATTATTAATGTTATAAAAGAGCGTGGTTCTGATCTTTTGGATGCAGTCAGGTCATCGTATAGTCCAAAAGAAAGGCCTACTTTGGACAAGTTGGCTACTACTCTATCTAATCACGCCTTTTTTGATAGAAGTAATCAAGGGGATAATAATATTGAGTTTGTAAATGAGTTTGTGTTTGGTAATTATATTTGTGAGAACATAATTCATGTCGATGATGAGTGGATGGCTAGCGATGAAAGATTCGTAGAGCCAGCTGTTTTCTCATATGTTCCTAGAGATGAAGATAGTAAAGCATTTCTCTGGGATAGACTTTCTTTTATGAAAGAATTTCTGGATAGTTCCTCTCGGATGAGGTGTGAAAGCCTTCTTTTAGGCAATGTTTCAGAAAGTAATTATGACCAATGTGAGATTACTTCCCTTGTTTTTAAAGATGTTTCATTTTTTGAAAAAGGCTCTATAGAAGATAGCGTTTTTAATGAGTGTATTTTCAAAGGGGCATCCTTTGATTTTAATAACTTTAATAATGTAACCTTTTTGAGTTGTAGCTTTTGGGATTGCACGTTTGTTGATGGCTTAGATAAAGTTTCTTTGAGTTTTTATAATTGTAAAGATAATAATGAGTTTGTTGAGTCATTAGATAAAGTTTCTGATGGAAATGAAAGTGATCTAAGTATTGGTGTGGATTATTACATTTTTTCAAAAATTTGGCCAATGGGTAGTCAATCTATGGAAAGACTTCATTATTTCACTAAAAATCTTTTTCATACTGAACTGTTTAGCAGGAGAGAAATCATAGCTGAAATTAAAAGGCTTAAAAGGGACGGTTTGTTAGAAGAGGCTAAAGATTCAAATTTCATTGCTATAAATAAAGCAAAAATTAGTGAGATTAAAAATATTTTAGGGAGGGAGTGATCTTGTCTTTTTTTAGTGTAGATGGCCTTAGGAAAGAAATTGAGTTAGATATTTCATCTCTGTTAAATTCGATGGGGATTATGTATAGAATGTTTTCAAGGGTAAAGAGTGAAGAGTCTATAAAGGCTAAGCTAAGTGGGAATTCACTTTATGGTGTTTCGAAAAAAATGCAGGACTATATCGGTGTTAGGGTGGTTCTTTACTTCAATGATGATATAGGAATTGTTAGAAAGGCTATTTCTTCTATTTATGAAGAAAAAGAGAATGATGCAAGTATAGATGAGTTTAAAGAGGACGAGTTTAGGCCAGTGAGGTTTAATGTTGTCTATGAAGTGCCGAGCCATTTGACAGATAGCATGGGGTTGGAAGGCTTTGAGGATAAAGTTGATAATACCTTTGAATTGCAAATTAGAACAATTTTTTCTGAAGGATGGCACGAGGTAGAGCACGATTTAAGATATAAATGTAAAAGTGATTGGGAGGGGTTAGGGATTCAAAGTAGAAAGCTAAATGGTGTTTATGCTGCTTTAGAAACAAGCGAGTGGACAATGGTTAAATTTTTGACGAGCTTGCTTATCATCATTATAAAGAAAAAGATTGGTCAGCTATGCTTCGACAGAAGCTCAGAATGAGGATTTTAAATGATAGTGTTTCTAAAGAAATACTAAGCGTTCTAGATGATAAGGAAGTGGCCAAAAAGTTTTATAGAGTTGATAGGAATGAACTCATCGATAAAATGAGTGAATTTGGTTATCGTCACCCACTAAGTTTGGATAATATAATTTATTTCATGAATATATTTTTTGTTAATAATGAAAATTTCAGAGAGCTTACGCCTCAAATAATGTTAGAGGAATTCGAGGCGGTGATTTTCAACCCAGTTGTC
>NZ_JABUZF010000257.1:0-334 GCF_014897885.1 Halomonas sp. 3D7M
CCATCCGTGAGGGCTGCACGTCGCGCACGCACATGAATGGGCGACAGTGGCGCGTTCTGAACAATTTCGATCATGGCTTCTTTGGCTAATTCTAAAATGGCCATAAACGTAACAACGACTCCAGCACGCCCCTCTTCCAGCGTAAACAACGCTTCAAACGGGGTATAGCGCTGATGGTCCCCGTCGTGACTTAACTGCTCCATAATTTTCAGCATGCGTTCGCGGGTAGAGAGTACCTCGCGGCTGATTTGGTGGGCTTGCGCCAACTCAGCGCGTTTCAGAATATCCGACAGCGCCCCCAGCAGTTCATCTAGCCCTACATCGGGATGAATTA
>NZ_JABUZF010000257.1:354-525 GCF_014897885.1 Halomonas sp. 3D7M
TACCCGCGCCTCTAACGGGGGCAGGCCCGCCTGTACACTAAACCAGTCACGCCCTACCCGAGGCAGCGTGTCCAACGTTTCGGCGGCTTCCTTTAAGCGCTCATACTCTTGCAGACGGCGAATCAGCTCAGCCCTGGGATCTTCTTCCTCTTCGCCTTCTGCCTTCGGTGG
>NZ_JABUZF010000257.1:651-7636 GCF_014897885.1 Halomonas sp. 3D7M
TACTCAATGTATTGATGAGTAATGGTCGCCACATTGATCGTCAAAATATCCAGGTTCTGACGGCGAATAAGATAGAGCAGCAGATCAAGCGGCCCTTCGAAGGCCTCTAGAAACACGCGTAGCGCCTCCGGAGGTATATAGAGATCCTCCGGCAACTGCATGATGGGCTCATCAAACAGACGCCCAAGCGCTTCCGCTGCCGGTTCGGCAGTTGGCGCAATAAGTTCGTGATCAACGGGGGCGTTTGGCGTCTCGCTCACGCGGGGCGTGTTCCTTTTTAGTTAAACATCCATGGTTAGTTAAGCGCCCATGGTTAGTTAAATGGCTATGCTCGCCAGTGTAACAGCGTGTCACCTATCGAGGCATTATCGCTAGCCTGCCTCAGCCGCCTTGCGATAACGCCCTTGGTAGTCAAACAGCTTATCGCGAAGCTGCCAGTGCCGCCCGACTTTACGCCCCACAACAAAATCAGGATGGCGCAGGCGGCGCTGCTCTTCGACCACTTCGGCCGGCGAAGCAGGCTGCCACTTAGCGCCTGGGGCACGCAGGTGGTTACGTAAAAAAACAGCATAAAATGCCCGCCGCTGAGCAGGCGTTTCCAGCGCAAACCACTCCGCCAAGCTCGCGCCATCTTCATCGTAGTAAGTCACTTTTAAACGCGGCAGCCCCCGCCCATTGGTCGTGGCCTCTAACTGCATACCGCTGACTCGCAGCACTTTGGCATCTTTTAATTTGAGTGCGTCTTTGAGCTTATCGTCGGCATCCACCAGCAGTTGCTCGCAACCATGACATCGGCGGGCGGCAATATCATTCTCAGCGCCACACTGCTCACAAACTTTAAAGCGAAAACGAAAATCACACTGTTTTTGATCGGTGCCCTGCCTGCCCTTGCCCGGCTTAGCGGGCGGATTGGGGTTGTCTACCAGCCCCTGGCAGCGGCGGCCAAAATGCTCAATCACCAGCTCTCCATCTCGTTTGCCCCAGAACAGATTGGCATGGCCACACGCCGGGCACTCAACCTGGACCGGTTCGCTGTCGCTGTCTGGTTTTGGCTCGCCGACTTCTGGCGCATAAAGGTCCCAGGGATTGCCGGCGAAATCCAACACTAGGCAGTTGGTTTTGTCCGGCGATAAACGCAGCCCTCGACCAACAATCTGCTGATAAAGGCTCACCGATTCCGTGGGCCGCAGAATAGCGATTAAATCCACATGGGGCGCATCAAATCCGGTCGTCAGCACGGCGACGTTGACCAGGAATTTAAGCTCACGCGCCTTGAACGCTTCAATCAGAGAGGCGCGCTCTTGGGAGGCCGTCGCGCCGGTAATCAACGCCGCTTGGTCCGCAGGTAAGTAGCTGATGATTTCTTCAGCATGAGCGACCGTTGCGGAAAAAACCATTACCCCTTGACGTTCTTCAGCGTACTCAACCACCTGCTGAATAATCCTTGGCGTAGCACGGCTACCGGCAACAACGCGATTGAGCTCTTCCTCACGAAACAACCCACTGGGCGCAGGGGCCAAGGCAGAAAAATCGTAGCCTTCAATGGCCATATCCAGCCGTTTAGGCGCCGCCAAAAAACCTTGTTTCACCATCAATCGTAGCGGCTGTTCAAAGACGCAGTCGGCAAAGAAGCACGCTTCATCGCCACGCACCATGCCATGGTGATGGCGGTGGTAGATAAATCCCTGCCCTAACCGAAACGGCGTAGCGGTTAAGCCGAGAATTTTTAGCTGTGGGTTCTGACGCTGCAGATGCTCAATCACTTGGCGATAGCTGGCATCTTTTTCTAGCGATACTCGGTGGCATTCATCAATCACCAGTAACGTAAAACTGGCGTCACTGAAGCGCTCCAGATTACGCACCACCGACTGCACCGAGCCAAACACCACTTGTCGGCTGGCTTCTTTACGCTTAAGACCTGCACTGAAAATATCTGCCTGAAGCCCGTAGGCTTGGTACTTGGCATGATTTTGCTCAACCAGCTCACGCACGTGGGCCAGCACCAGCACACGGCCACGGGCTAGCCTGGCCAGCTCAGCAATCACTAACGACTTACCGCTCCCAGTGGGCAATACCACCACTGCAGGCGCGCTGCTGGCACGGAAGTGGCC
The DNA here is from genome assembly GCF_014897885.1 of Halomonas sp. 3D7M. Lineage (NCBI taxonomy): Bacteria > Pseudomonadati > Pseudomonadota > Gammaproteobacteria > Oceanospirillales > Halomonadaceae > Halomonas > Halomonas sp. 3D7M. The sequence goes on from NZ_JABUZF010000257.1 coordinate 2,763, forward strand.
CACCACGCGCTTTACAGCCTCCGTTTGGTAGGGGCGTAAACGGGGTGGTGGGCCAGAAATGGGATCGCTGGAAGGGCTGAATTGAGGCATGTCAGTCGAAACGCGGGGCGCGACGCTCCATTCGTGCACTCACCGCCTCACGCTGCTCGGCACCGGCTAAAAGCTGCTGCTGCAAATGCGCTTCGAGGGCTAGTCGATCACGAGGGGCTAAATCCGGACTGCATGCAAACAGTTCACGAGCCGCAGCGACGGCACGAGGTGAGCGCGAGGCAATAAGCGCAGCGGTTTCCCGGGCGGCTTCCTGGGGCGTATCGCTCAGGCGGCTGCCCAAGCCCAACTGATAGGCCTCTTCACCTGATACCTTGCGCCCACTTATCGCCAATTCCTGGAGTACATCCTGACGCAGCCCCGCTCCAGTCACGCTAATGGCCATATCAGGGATGATCCCCCAGTCGATCTCAAGCAGCGCCAGACGTGCGCGGGGGTGGAGAATGCGGATATCGGCGCCCAAGGCTATCTGCAAGCCGCCGCCGTAAACATGCCCGTGCAGAGCAGCCACCACGGGAACGCCCGCCTCGCGCCAGCCTAGAGCCAAGCGCTGAACCGGGTTGATGCCCGCTTCATCGGACGCCAGCAGGGTGGGCAGCCGCTCCGCCTCGCTCATGATCGACGCCATATCGAGCCCCGCGCAAAAGCTGTCACCATCGCCGCTCAAGACCACCGCACGCAGCCCAGCGAGCTGGGTCAGGCACTGTTGGGCTGCCAACAGACCATCAATCATGGCCCAATCCAGGCCATTATGGTGGTCAGGTCGCGACAACATGACCTCAGCCACGTGGTCAGCGAAGGTTAGGGTCACACGTTCATTGAGGATTTGATGCATTCGAGCTCCCAGAAGATTCCTTTGGCTCGCCATCGATGGGCGATAGCTGAGCTTGTGAAGTAGTGCGCTTATGACGTGATAAAAGCGCTTGTGAACTGAGTGTGGCGCGAAGATGAAGCATTTTCAAACACACGTTTCATTCTATCGCAACCACCGCCAAGATCACTTCTCCACCACAGGAAAAAAGCGGCCCGCAGGCCGCTTTTCTTTAGCATGGCAGGGCGTATCAGCCCAGCCATACACGGGCGTTACGGAATAAACGCAGCCAAGCGCCATCCTCAGTCCACTCGGCCGGACGCCAGGAGTTGGTAACCGCGCGAGTCACCCGCTCTGGGTGAGGCATCATAATGGTCACACGGCCATCCGGTGTGGTGAGGCCGGTGATTCCTGACGGCGAGCCATTAGGGTTAGCTGGGTAGCGGGTTGTTACTTGACCGTAGTTGTCGATATAACGCAGCGCTATCTGGCTGCTGGACTGCATACTGCGCAGATGCGCGGTATCACGGAACTCAGCACGTCCTTCGCCGTGGGCCACAGCAATCGGTAATTTAGAGCCTTCCATACCCGCCAGCAGAATCGACGGGCTTTTCTCTACCCGCACCATCGCCACACGTGCTTCAAACTGCTCAGATTCGTTACGCTCAAACGCAGGCCAGCTTTCAGCCCCCGGAATCAGTGTCTTAAGCTGCGAGAGCATCTGACAACCATTGCACACGCCCAGCGAGAAGCTGTCATCACGGGTGAAGAAGTTGGCAAACTGCTCACGGGCACGCTCATTGAACAGTACCGACTTCGCCCAACCGCCACCTGCGCCCAGCACATCGCCATAAGAGAAACCGCCGCAGGCGACTAGCCCTTTGAACTCATCAAGCGAAACACGCCCTTCCAGGATGTCACTCATGTGCACATCCACTGCGTCAAAGCCCGCTTTATGGAATGCCCAAGCCATCTCGACCTGACCATTAACACCTTGTTCGCGCAGCACGGCAACAGCAGGCTTGGCCGTGTTGATAAACGGCGCGCTGATATCATCGTTGATATCAAAGCTAGGCGCGGCGCTTAGGCCAGGATCACGAACATCCAGCAGGTTATCGAATTCGTTCTTAGCGCATTCGGGGTTATCACGCAGCGCCTGCATGCGGTAACTGGTTTCCGCCCAGGTGCGCTGAGTCAGTTGGCGAGTAGTTTCCAGCAGCGGCTCTTCAAACAGCGTTACCCGCACCTGGTCGTCATAACGGGGACGCGCAATAACACCGCATGTTTCGATACCTGCAACGGCAAACTGGGTGAGCACTTCTTCAGTGTGCTCACGGCTCACCTGAATCACCGCACCCAGCTCTTCAGAGAACAGCGCATTGAACGCTTCCACCGGCTCATCAATCAGCCAGTCCAGCTTAATCTCAAGGCCCGCATGGGCAGCAAAGGCCATTTCCAACAGCGTGACCAGCAGGCCACCATCGCTACGGTCGTGGTAGGCCAGCAGCTTGCCATCGCGGTTGAGCCCCTGAATGACCTCAAAAAACGCCTTCAGGTCTTCTGGGTCATCAACATCAGGACAGTCATTACCGACTTGACCATAGACTTGCGCCAGCGCAGAACCACCTAAGCGGTTTTGTCCATTTCCCAGGTCGATCAGAATCAGATCTGATTCGTCCTGCTCCAGATTGATTTGCGGTGTCAACGTCGCCATTGCATCGGTCACTGGCGCAAACCCCGTCACCACCAGCGAAAGCGGCGATGTAATGCTCTTTTCGTCAGCCTCATTACCTTCCTGCCAAGCGGTACGCATTGACATGGAATCCTTACCCACCGGAATGGCAATGCCGAGTGCCGGACACAGCTCCATACCTACGGCATGTACAGCATCATAGAGCGCCTGATTTTCACCGGGATGGTCGGCAGCGCTCATCCAGTTAGCTGAAAGCTTAATATCCGACAGTTTGGCAATTGGCGCCGCAGCTAAGTTAGTAATCGCTTCGGCAACCGCTAAGCGGGCGCTGGCAGCAGGGTTAATCAGCGCCACTGGCGGGCGCTCGCCCATCGCCATGGCTTCACCAGCGTGGGTGTCGAAGCTAGCAGTGGTCACGGCCACATCGGCCACCGGTACCTGCCAAGGGCCAACCATCTGATCGCGGGCGACTTGGCCGGTAATTGAACGGTCACCAATGGTAATCAAAAAGCTCTTCGATGCCACGGTTGGCAGGCGCAACACCCGATCCATCGCTTCGCGCAGATCCAGGTTGTCGAGCATAACGCCAGATAGCTCAGGGGTTTGACGTTCAAACGAGCGCGTCATCTTCGGCGGCTTGCCAAACAACACGCTCATCGGCAGATCGACCGGCTTGGTATCAAAATGACCGTCGCGAACTTCCAGATGATGATGCTCCATGGCCTCGCCGACCACCGCATAGGGGCAGCGTTCGCGCTTGCACAGTGCGTCAAAGGTATCCAGGTCTTCGGGGGCAACGGCCAGCACATAACGTTCTTGGGCTTCGTTACACCAAATTTCCAGCGGACTCATACCCGGTTCAGCATTAGGCACTGCACGCAGATTGAACAGGCCACCGCGATTACCGTCTTTGACCAGCTCCGGTAAGGCGTTGGAAAGCCCGCCTGCGCCCACGTCGTGAATAAAGCGAATCGGGTTTTTATCGCCCAGTGCCCAACAGCGGTCGATGACCTCCTGGGCGCGACGTTCAATTTCCGGATTTTCCCGCTGTACCGAGGCAAAATCCAAGTCCGCGCTAGACTCGCCTGACGCCATGCTAGACGCTGCACCACCACCCAGGCCGATCAGCATGGCTGGGCCGCCCATCACGATTAGCTTGCCACCAACGGGAATTTCGCCTTTCTGCACATGGTGAGCACGAATATTGCCAAAACCACCGGCCAGCATAATCGGCTTCCGGCCAGCATAATCGGCTTGTGGAAGCCGCGACGCTCGATACCATCGTCGCTCAGCGTATCCTGCTCGTAGGTACGGAAGTAGCCCGTCAGATTAGGCCGGCCAAATTCATTGTTAAACGCCGCACCACCGATGGGGCCGTCCAGCATAATTTGCAGCGCTGACTGCATACGCTCTGGTTTGCCGTAATCAAACGCTTCCCAGGGCTGTACGAACTCGGGGATACGCAGGTTGGATACGGTAAAGCCCGACAGGCCTGCCTTCGGCTTGCCACCGATACCGGTCGCCCCCTCATCACGAATTTCACCGCCAGAACCGGTTGCCGCGCCTGGGAATGGTGCAATCGCTGTAGGGTGGTTGTGGGTTTCCACCTTCATCAGAATATGGATGGGCTCTTGGTGGGCGTCGTAGCTGGCCCGCTCCCCCCCAGCGCCAGTCAGTGGCGTGGGGAAGAAGCGCCCCCCCTGGCTACCCTTGATCACCGCCGCGTTATCGCTATAAGCCGAGAGTACGTTATCCGGCGAGGTCGCAAAGGTGTTCTTTATCATCTTAAACAGCGAATGGCTCTGGGCCTCGCCATCGATAACCCAGTCCGCGTTGAAGATTTTGTGGCGGCAGTGCTCCGAGTTCGCCTGGGCAAACATCATCAGCTCGACATCGCTAGGGTTGCGACCAAGCTCAATAAACGCAGCCACCAGATAGTCGATTTCATCGTCGGCAAGCGCCAGCCCTAATTCTCGGTTGGCTGTCGCCAGCGCTTCGTGGCCGCCTTCCAAGATATCGACACTGCCCAGTGGCGCAGGGGTATGATGAGCAAACAGTTTGACCGCGTCAGCAACGTCAGCCAGCACGTTCTCCGTCATACGATCGTGCAGTAGCGCGCTGATCACACCTAACTGTTCTGCGCTAGGCGCTCCGCGCAGTGCTACCCGATAATCGACACCGCGTTCGATGCGATCAATCTGGTGCAGCCCACAGTTATGAGCAATATCAGTTGCTTTAGAAGACCATGGCGACTGGGTGCCTAAACGCGGCACAACCAGGAAGCGCTGGGCGTTTTCAGGAATGTCTTGGCTCGCGTGGCTG
>NZ_JABUZF010000257.1:7642-10962 GCF_014897885.1 Halomonas sp. 3D7M
TTGGCTCGCGTGGCTGCCATAATCAAGCAGCTTGGCCAAACACTCCTGGGCAGCATCATCCAGTGTCTCGCGGTGGTCTATGAAGTGGACATAATGGGCGGACAACGCCTCCACCTCGGGAACACGTTCACGCAACACCGTTAACAGCCGTTCATGGCGGAAGGCAGAAAGGGCAGGTGCGCCTCGCAGTTCGAGCATATCTGGGAGCCTCTAAAGCAGGAAGAGTTCGTGCGGGAAATCAGTGGGCCGCAGCGCGGCAATCTCACTATGATACTGGAAAGCGGCGGTCACACGAAATCAACAAGGTGACAGCATCTCTCAGGCTGGGTATCGTGGCAGCTTGTTTCATGCCGACAAGACGCCATGCTGACGTTGATTTGCCGACATTTTATAACGCGTTATCGCGCTTATTTTGCAGTCATTGTTACGCTTTTCTTAGCGTTAATTCCGCGCGCCACGCCGGTACCGCAAGGTGAGCACCTCGCTCAGATCATCGCGAAAGAATTTATTACGATTCATACCCGTAACACACCAACCACTTACTATGAAGGCCGCCAAGGCCCCACTGGCTTTGAATATGAGCTGATGCATCGGTTTGCTGACTATTTGGGGGTTAGCTTAAATCTCAATGCAAGCCACCATCCTGAAAGCGTGCTGCCAGCAGTACGAGGACAAGGAGACCTAGGTGCTGCGGCGCTACCCTTGCTGCCAGATTCACCCGGCATTCATTACACCCGCTCAATAATCCAGATGCAGCCACTGGTGGTTTATCGTCGCGGCTTGAACGGCATAAACGAGCCAAAAAATTTAGTTGGTTTGGAATTAGGCACGCTTAGCGAAGCAGGCACCAGCCAATCACTCCTCGCCCTTCAGCGCGACTACCCAAGCTTAAGCTGGAAAGAGTCTCACGAGCTTGAAGTAGCAGAACTGCTGGCTCGGGTGGAAAACGGCACGCTGGATGCCGCAATTATTTTTGATCATCAGTTTCGTCTCAATCGGCTTTTTTTTCCTAACGTCGAGCGCGGCTTCTTGCTAGGAGAGCCGCTATCATTAGCCTGGGCGGTGCCCAGCGGGCGCGGACTGGGGCTATTGGAAACTGCCAATCAGTTTCTTCAAGAACTGCAGGAAAGTGGCACGCTGGAGCAGCTCGTCAGCCGCTATTTTGGCCATGATGATTATTTGGAGTACGTGGGAACACGCACGTTTTTAGCCCATCTTGATGAACGCCTGCCAACCTATAGCGAGCTTTTCAAAAAGGCTGCTCGAGACACGGGGTTTGATTGGAAACTGCTGGCTGCCGTGGGCTATCAGGAATCTCACTGGGACCCTAACGCAGTGTCTCCCACCGGGGTGCGCGGCCTAATGATGCTCACCAACCCAACCGCCAGCGAGATGGGCGTCGCTGACCGCACTAATCCTGCCCAGAGCATTGATGGTGGCGCCCGCTATTTACGCAGTATTAAAGATCGTCTGCCAGAGAGCATTGTCGGTAATGACCGGCTCTACATGGCGATGGCGGCCTATAACGTGGGACTTGGACACCTATACGATGCCCGCAAGATCGCCGAAATGCGCGGCGGCAACCCAGACAGCTGGCAAGATGTCCGTGCAGCGCTGCCCTTACTTCAGCAACGGGAATGGCATAGCCAAACTCGCCATGGCTATGCACGCGGCGGTGAGCCGGTGATCTACGTACGCAACATTCGCCGCTACTACGAGATGATTGAGTACGTCGAACGCAGTCGCCAGCAGTTTTTCCAGTTGGGACAAACGCTGGTTAGCGATGAGCCTCTGTTACTCTTTGATATTATTCCACCCGTGGAGCAATGATTGGCTGCTACCCACAATACCGCCACTCGTTGACGATAGTAGCGGGCTAGCGTTTCGTAGCAAAAAACTGTTTTAGCAATTTTTTTGCCGGCGCTGCCAGCACGCCACTGGTGACAACTACTTGATGATTGAACCACGGCTGAGCAAGCAGGTTAGCTTTTGACTCGACCATCCCCGTGCGCGGCTCTGCCGCACCATACACCAAGCGCGCTAAGCGGGCATGAACCATGGCACCCGCACACATCATGCATGGCTCAAGCGTCACAAATAGTGTGCAGCCCTCTAAGCGGTAGTTACCTACCTGCTGCCCAGCCGCTCTCAGCGCGCGAATTTCCGCGTGACCGCTAGGGTCACAACTCGCTACCGGTGAGTTTCGCCCTGCTCCTATAATGGTACCCAAAGCATCCACCACTACGGCCCCCACCGGCACCTCACCCTCTTTAAAGGCAAGGTGTGCTTGGTCAAGCGCTCGGTGCATGTAAAATTCGTCGCTGCGTATCAAGACAAACTCCGCTAAGGTAGCAAAACGATCGTTTTAATTGTGCCATAGCCGCAAAGATACCCTGGCAAACATTAGCGGCCAAACGGACAGCACTAAGGATACCGAGAATGAACGATGCGCTGAAGTTACTGGTAAGCTTACTAGAGCTGGAAACACTTGAAGAGACGCTATTTCGTGGCCAAAGCCAAGACCTCGGCTTCCCACAGCTCTACGGCGGCCAGGTATTAGGCCAAGCATTAGCAGCGGCGGCACGCACCGTGCCCGATGATCGCCGCCCACACTCCCAGCATGGCTATTTTCTGCGTCCCGGCGACCCTCACCGCCCCGTCGTCTACCAAGTAGACACGATTCGCGATGGTGGTAGCTTTACTACTCGGCGCGTTACCGCTATTCAAAAAGGGCGCCCGATCTTCTTCTGTAGCGCTTCGTTTCAAAGCGCCGAAGAGAGCATTAGCCACCAGCGCACCATGCCCCACGTGCCTACGCCAGAAGCGTTAATCGAAAGTGGAGATGTAAAGCATGCGCGTTTCCCGGGTCATCCTATCGAGTTTTTGCATTTAAAAGGCAATCCAGACAATGCATCGCCTGCAGGGCAGTGTCTATGGTTTCGCCTAGCGGGCGGAACGCTGCCCGATGACCCAGCCCTGCATCGCCATCTGCTTTCCTACGCATCGGACTTCAACCTACTAACGACCGGACTGGTTCCCCACGGTATCAAGTTTACCGATCCTAAACTGCGCATCGCCAGCCTGGACCATGCCCTGTGGCTACACGAAGATCCCCGTCTGGATGACTGGCTACTCTACGTGATTGACTCTCCCTGGGCAGGCGGCGCCCGCGGTTTAGCGCGCGGTCATATTTACCGACGCGATGGTCGCTTGGTGGCCTCTACCGCTCAAGAAGGACTGGTGCGCTACCCGCAACAGCACTAAAGCACATCAATCAACCGATTCGCAAAAACACCGACGCCCGCTATCAGCGGGCGTCG
>NZ_JABUZF010000014.1:0-767 GCF_014897885.1 Halomonas sp. 3D7M
AGCGGCATCATTAAGCGCGGTTGGAAGGCACTGCCATCCCATACCGGTTTCATCTGCGCTTTCGAAACCCCCAGGATCGCCACTTCCGGCGCATTAACGATCGGTGTGAACGCGGTGCCACCAATCGAGCCAAGGCTCGAAATGGTGAAGCAGCCACCGGTCATCTCATCACGCTTTAGCTTCTTGGTTTGTGCTTTTTTGCCTAGCTCCGCCATCTCCTTGGCTATCTCGATCAAGGATTTCTTATCAGCGTTACGCACCACCGGCACCATCAGGCCATCCGGCGTATCCACGGCAATCCCAATATGCACGTAGTTTTTCCATACCAGCGTTTCGCCGTCGCCTTTGAGGCTGACGTTGAACTGGGGGAATTTACGCAGTGCAAAGGCACAGGCTTTGACCATAAACGGCAACGGTGTCAGCTTGGCGCCCTGGGCTTCGGCCTCGGCTTTCATGGCCTTACGGAAGCTTTCAAGCTCGGTAATATCGGCCTCATCGAACTGCGTCACGTGAGGCACATTGAGCCAGCTGCGGTGCAGATTGGTCGCGCCCATCTTGAGCAGGCGACCCATCGGCTTCTCTTCTACGTCGCCAAACTGACTGAAGTCGACGTCCGGTATCGCGGGAATGCCAGCACCACCACTCGCTGCAGGGGCAGCCGCTGTTTGTGCTTTACCTTGGTTGGCAATGGCCTGTTTCACGTAGGCCTGCACATCCTCTTTCAGCACCCGATCTTTCGGGCCACTAGGCTTAACAAGACCGAGGTC
>NZ_JABUZF010000259.1:0-11241 GCF_014897885.1 Halomonas sp. 3D7M
ATGAAGATCAGCACTTTAGGTGCTAACGCCTGAGCTTGAAGCTTGGAGGGCTCACCCACATAAGCTAGGAAGTTAGTAAGATCATACACTGCTTCCTCAAACTCAGCAGGCTCCATGGAACCTGGCTGGGTCACTTGCAGCACATCACAAGACTGGTACTTACCCGACAAAGGATCGGGTGACTGCCCCGCCACCGGATGATCCGTTTCCGAACACACCAGCTCTTGTACGCCTTGTAGAGGCTCCAACACGTTAGGCATCGCAACCAGGTCAAATACCGTGTTGTTAACACCAGTGGGACGGCTCGGATCTTTGTAGAAGCTAAGCAGATAAGAGTAGATCCAATCCGTTCCACGCACACGCGTCTTGAGCGATAGATCCGGAGGCGGCGCACCAAACCAACCCTCCGCATCACCGCTGTTCATGGCGTTATGCATTTGGTCGTTGTAGGCCAAATCTGACGAGAAAATCAGATTTTCTTCAACCAAATCCTGCGGCATCCCCAAATCGTCAGCCGCACGCGCAAAGCGCTGATACTGAAGTGAGTGGCAGCCCATGCAGTAGTTAACATAGAGCTTCATGCCATTTTGCAGCGAGGCTTGATCATGCAGATCAGGCTCCATCGAGTGCGGGACACTCGCACCACCGGCAGCCATCGCAGTTACTGGCACTAACGCGAAAAGGAGTCCCAAAAGATACTTTTTCATTAGCCAGTCACCCTTTCCGGAACGGGTTTAGTCTTCTCCAGCTTGGTGTAGAACGGCATCAAGACAAAGAAGGCGAAATAAATCACGGTGCACGCCTGGGCTAGCAGCGTCCTGCCCTCTGTCGATGGCAACACACCCAAAACACCAAGGATGACAAAGCTGATAGCAAACAGCGTCAGCATGGTTTTCGACATCCAGCCTTTATAGCGCATTGAGCGCACCGGACTACGATCCAGCCAGGGCAGAACGAACAATATTGCAATCGCAGCCCCCATAAAGATAACACCGAGGAACTTAGCGTCTAAGCCGAACACTGAGAAAGTGATTGCGCGAAGAATGGCATAGAAAGGCGTCATATACCAAACGGGCGCGATGTGATCAGGCGTTTGTAGCGGGTTAGCTTGATCAAAGTTTGGCTTTTCAATAAAGTAGCCGCCGCCTTCTGGGAAGTAGAACACCACTACACAGAAAACAAACAGGAAGACCGCAATACCCACCAAGTCTTTTACCGTGTAGTAAGGATGGAAGGGAATCCCATCCAACGGCACGCCTGCCTCATCTTTCTTCTGCTTAATATCAATACCGTCAGGGTTATTTGAACCCACTTCGTGTAGCGCAATAATATGCAGCACGACGAGCGCTAAAATAACGATTGGCAGAGCAACCACATGCAGTGCAAAGAAACGGTTGAGGGTAATGCCTGAAATCAGGAAGTCACCACGCACCCACTGCGCCAGATCAGGGCCAATGCCAGGAATCGCTGAGAACAACGAAATAATAACCTGAGCACCCCAGTAAGACATCTGACCCCATGGCAACAAATAGCCCATAAAGGCTTCTGCCATTAGCACCAGATAAATCGTCATACCAAACACCCACACTAATTCGCGAGGCGCTTTGTAGGAACCATACAAGAGGCCACGGAACATATGCAGATAGACGACAAGAAAGAAGGCAGAAGCGCCGGTGGTGTGCATATAGCGAATCAGCCACCCCCACTCCACATCACGCATAATGTATTCGACAGAATCGAATGCACCTTCAGCAGAGGGGTTAAAGCTCATGGTTAACCAAACCCCGGTCAAGATTTGGTTAACCAACGCCAGCAGCGCTAATGAGCCAAAGAAATACCAAAAGTTAAAGTTTTTAGGCGCGTAATATTTGGAAAGATGCTCTTGCCACATCTGAGTGGCAGGGAAGCGATCATCTACCCAACGCATGAGGCCCTTTTCCGCCTTGGCTTTATTCGGATTACCCATCAGGCAGCCTCCTCATCTTCGCCAACGACAATAATGTCATCACTCTCAAAGCGGTAGGGTGGAACCTCAAGGTTGATCGGCGCAGGTACGTTATTGAACACGCGACCGGCCAAGTCAAAGCGAGAGCCATGACATGGACAGAAGAAACCACCCGGCCAATTCTCCACACCCACCCCCTCGGCATTCGGTTCAGGTCGGAACAGGGGCGAACAACCCAAGTGCGTGCAAATACCAATCAACACGCCTATTTCCGGCTTGATAGAGCGCAAACCACCCTGGATATACGCTGGCTGCTGCGGCACTTCCGAATCAGGATCCGCTAAACTGTCGCTCCCTAACGCTTCAGTTCGCTCGATCATTTCAGGCGTACGATTAATAATCCAAATCGGCCGACCGCGCCACTCAACGGTCATACGCTGCCCAGGCTCAAGCTTCGATATATCAGCTTGAACAGGCGCACCTGCCGCTCTTGCCCTGGCACTAGGCTGCCAAGAAGCCACAAAGGGGACCGCAACCCCGACAGCGCCCACCGCCCCCACAACGGAGGTGGCGCCTACAAGGAAACGGCGCCGACCTTTGTTTACGCCGTTATCTGCCATTTCTGGTTTCTCCCATCAGCTTACCCGTTCCGCCGCAAAGGCGTCTTGCGACGACGAATATCAAATACGCTCTATGTTAAAAAAACAAAGCGCTCTGCACAAGAACAACCGCCCGTGACCATGGTGGTATAAGCGTTATAATTTTTTGATATTCCAATAAAAAGCGCCCAGGTCTTTGACCTGGGCGCTTTTGCCGCATAGCGTAAAATTAACGCTTAGAGAACTGCGGACGACGACGTGCTTTACGCAGACCGACTTTCTTACGCTCAACTTGACGGGCATCGCGGGTTACATAACCAGCGGCGCGCAACGTTGGACGCAGATCTTCATTGTAGTTCATCAGGGCGCGAGTGATACCGTGACGAATGGCACCTGCTTGAGAGGAGCCGCCGCCGCCAGCAACAGTGACGAATATGTCAAACTGATTCAGCGTTTCAGTCAACTCAAGCGGCTGACGAACAACCATACGACCAGTTACGCGACCAAAATACAGGTCAAGATCTTTATCGTTGACAGTAATTTTGCCAGAGCCCGGCTTCATAAACACGCGAGCGGTGGAAGTCTTGCGGCGCCCGGTACCGTAATACTGCTGTGTCATGGCGAAGATTTCCTCAGATGTTCAGTTCAAGCGGCTGTTGGGCAGCATGCGGATGCTCGGCACCGGCGTACACTTTTAATTTTGAGTACATGGCGCGACCCAAAGGACCTTTCGGCAACATACCTTTAACGGCAGACTCAATAATGCGCTCAGGGGCATGATCAAGCATTTTGTCGAATGTCATAGAGCGCAGACCGCCCGGGTAACCAGTATGGCGGTAGTAGGTTTTAGCCTTCGCCTTGTTGCCGGTTACATGGACTTTTTCAGCGTTGATAACAACAATGTAATCGCCAGTATCAACGTGAGGAGTAAATTCGGGCTTATGCTTGCCACGCAGGCGGCGAGCAATCTCGGTTGCCAGACGACCGAGCGTTTTGTCCGTAGCGTCGACTACGTACCAGTCGCGCTGGACGGACTGCGGCTTAGCACTGAACGTCTTCATGGATAAAATCACCAGATTAAGTGTGTTGGGTAGCTTACACCGCTACGTAAGCGATGAAGCACCATCCCTATTTTTTTTGGTTGCCAGAAAAAACCAGCAACATGCAGCGAGGCGGCATTCTACAGCAAGCATCACCGTAAGTTAAGTACCGCCACTCTTTTTTATTGATATCGCTCTTATTGATATTATTCTTGCTTGCAGCGTATTTATCGGCGCACCCGATACTAAGGCTTATGAGGTAGCGCTAAATACTCTTTAGACTGCATTTCCTGCAGACGCGACAGCGTCCGCTGAAATTCAAAGGTCAGCTTGCCATCGCGATACAGCGCTTCAATTGGCACCTCTGCCGACATCAACAGCTTAACCCCGCGATCATAAAACTCGTCAACCATATTAATAAAGCGGCGAGCCTGATCGTCTGTTTTTGCATTCATCTGAGTGACGTTAGATACCAAAACTGTATGAAATTCTCTGGCAAGCTCAATGTAATCATTCTGGCTACGCGGCCCATCACAGAGTTCGACAAATTCAAACCATGCCACATCGTCGTGGAGTCGGCGCGTCTTTAAAATGCGATGATTAATCTCAAGAGGCGCCCCCTCCTCACCCTCATGGCCGGCTATCTCTCTGAAACTTCTGCTTAGCTCCTGCTCGGCCGCTTTATCAAGCGGTGCATGAAAAATCTCAGCCCGCTCTAGGGCACGCAAACGGTAGTCAACACCAGAATCGACGTTGACGACCTCGCAGTGACGATTCACTAGCTCAATGGCGGGAACAAACCGTGCGCGCTGCAACCCATCTTTGTAAAGGTCGTCCGGCACTATATTTGATGTCGCCACCAACACCACGCCACGCTCAAACAGCGCCTCAAGCAAATTTGCCAAGATCATTGCATCGGTAATATCTTTGACAAAAAACTCATCAAAGCAGATGACGCGTGCCTCAGCAGCGAACTTGCCAGCAATCAGCGTCAATGGGTTCTTTTCGCCCTTATAGTGAGTCAACTCATTGTGGACACGCTGCATAAATCGATGAAAGTGGGTGCGCATTTTTTCAGGGAACGGCAGCGCCTCGTAGAAAGTATCGACTAGATACGTTTTCCCACGCCCCACACCTCCCCAAAAGTAGAGCCCCTTAACGTCAGGCAGCACTGGCACGCCGGCACTGACCTTTTTACCCAGCAGCCCGGCAACTTTTGCCTTTAACCCTTTGTTAGCAACGACGGCTTTAGGAGCACTAGCGGGCCTGGCTAGCAGCTCATCATAAAGGCGCTGAAGATGCTTAACCGCCTGCTCTTGAGCAGGGTCGTACTGGAAATCGTCACGCTTTAAGTCTTCCTGATACCGCGCAAAAGGCGTTAATCGGCTCGCCTGCTCGCTGTCTTGACGTGCAGATAATGATGACATCAACTCGCTCCCACAGCACACATCGTGAACGGAACTGTGACGTTGTAAGAACACAGCCTGCCCAAATAAAAAAACAATATTATACGCTGCATAATAACTGAGCGCATGAGCGGATTGACCCAACCGACGGATACGCGCCTATAATGGTCACGCTTTGTTAAGCTGTTTGTTAAACTATTTGCCAAACCCCGCCATGCGCTTGGTGGCGTGCATCATCTCTAGGGAGAATACTGTGGAAGCAAGCTCGCCATTCACTTTTGCGATTATCGGTCTCGTTATTGGATTTGTTATCGGCTTGGCGTGTTATCGCCTGTTCAGCAAAAGCCAACGTGACCACGCCACACTAAAGCAGGCTTTGCTTGAGCGTGAACATCAAATAGCCGAGCTTAAGAAAGGCATGGGAAGCCACCTCACTGGCATCCAGCAGCACATCATTAATATTCGCCAGGAGACTGATCGGCTAGAACAGCAAATAGACAGCGAAGCTGCTGAATGGAAACTGGAAACGGCCATCACACCTTCCACAAACAAACTCGCGCCTAACACAGAGGACGAAGGTGATGTTAACACTCCGCGTGATTATGCAGATGGCAAAAGCGGTACGTTATCCGAAGACTTTGGCCTAAAAGGCAGCTTGAAAGAACATGATGCGCCTGCCCCGCAACCTCCGCGTTATTAATAATTAACAAGATCAAAGCATCCGCATAGCCAACCGATGCGGATGCTTTGCACAAATTAGCGCTAGGCGGGATTATCGATATCGACAAATCGATGCTCTACATCATACTCACTCGCCAACCACTCACCCAGCGCCTGAACACCAAAACGCTCAGTAGCATGGTGACCAGCAGCAATGTAATGAATACCCATCTCTCTAGCCAAGTGCGTCGTGCGCTCTGATATTTCCCCAGACACGAAAACTTGCGCCCCTGCATCGTAAGCCGCCGTAATCATGTCTTGAGCACCTCCAGTGCACCATGCGATCCGCTCCACAGAGCCAACTAAAGGCGACTCGACCACTAAAGGCGCTCGATGGAGCACTGCAGCCAATTGACTGCCCAGTTCTGCAACGCTTAGCGGCTCAGCTAATCGGCCGGACCATAACAGTCCTTCACCAAGCTCACCATCAATGCATCCCTCGACCTTCCACCCCAGACGCTTGGCCAGCTCGGCATTATTGCCAAACGCGGCATGCGCATCTAACGGCAAGTGGTAAGCCAGCAAGCTCATTTCGTTATCCAGCAGCGTTTTAATTCGCTTCTGCTTCATGCCGGTAATGGCTACCGGTTCATTTTTCCAGAAATAACCATGGTGCACTAACACCATGTCCGCTCGCCAAGCGACCGCCTCCTCCAATAACGCCTGACATGCCGTCACCCCTGACATCACCCGCGTTACAGTGTCACGCCCCTCCACCTGAAGGCCGTTAACGGTAAAATCTTTAAATTGCGATGAGCGCAATTGATGGTCGCAAGCAGCAACTAGTTGGTCGCGATGGATCACACTGACTCCTTAACCGATTAACAGGCTATCGTGAGGAACATCTCAATAAAGTGTTACGATGGAACTATTGTAAATCTCGCTTCGCGTTATCGCGAACCTCGCGACCATTTAGACTATCACCCGCTGAGGAAATTTCGCATGCACCGCTCTGTGCTGCCCTATATATGGCCAATTATCACCGGGCTATTGCTCGCCGCCTTGGTGCTACTTGCTTTCCCAGAGTATTTGCCCAACCCGTTTCGGCAAACGCCACCCGCAACGGTCGAACCCCCCTCTTCGCTGGTGCCTACTAGCGGAGAGCCGGCAGCTAATCGACCTGCCCCCGAGATTCGCCAAGCAGAGCCGCTCAACCGCAACCAAGGGCCTGCAAGCTACTCCAACGCCGTTAATCAAGCGGCGCCAGCCGTCGTCAACATCTATTCATCACGCATTGTTGAACGCGATCAGCATCCATTGATGTCCGATCCTTTTTTCCAGCAGTTCTTCAGCGGCGACGATGCAACCACGCATCAGCGAATGCTATCGAGCTTGGGCTCTGGCGTTATTGTCAGCCATGACGGCTACGTGCTAACCAATCACCATGTCATTAATGGCGCCGATCAAATACAGGTAGCACTTCGCGATGGTCGGGAAACACTTGCCGAGGTAATTGGCACTGACCCAGAAAGCGACCTTGCCGTTTTACGCATTACCCTTGATGACTTACCGGTAATCGAGCTTGCTGACTCAGAACAGGTAGCCGTGGGTGATGTAGCACTCGCTATCGGCAATCCTTTCGGTGTTGGGCAAACCGTTACCATGGGCATTATTAGCGCGACGGGGCGCAGCCACTTAGGTTTAAATGCCTACGAGGACTTCATTCAAACAGACGCCGCGATAAATCCAGGCAATTCCGGGGGCGCATTAGTCAACCCTGACGGCGCTTTAGTGGGCATTAATACGGCTATCTTCTCACGGTCAGGGGGATCACAAGGGATTGGTTTCGCGATTCCAGCCAACCTTGCCCACAGCATCTTGAATGAACTGGTTACCCGCGGTCGCGTCATACGCGGCTGGCTAGGCATAGAAGCACAAGCACTCTCCCGCGAGCTGGCCGCATCGTTTGGGTTAAGAACCCCTCAAGGCGTGATCGTCGCTGGCGTCGTGAAAGACGGACCTGCCGCTAAAGCAGGCTTACAGCCCGGCGATGTTCTGCTGTCTATTGACGGTCAAGTGATTTTGGATGCTCGGGTAACAATGAGCGCGATTGCTTCCATTCCACCCGGCACAAAACTACCGCTGACGATCGTACGAAGCGGTGAGCGTATGGACATGACACTGGAAGTAGGTGAACGGCCGGTACCCATTAATGCTACGTCAGGAGAGCATCAGAGCGACTCGTAAGTCGCTCTGATGGTTATCGGTGCTTGTTCAGACGGCGCCTTCTCAGGCAATGCTCAATCGTTAATACGATACTCCGCCGAACGAGCATGGGCCGTCAGCGATTCGCCCCGGGCAAGTACAGAGGCTATTTTACCAAGCTCAGACGCACCACTAGGCGAGCACTGAATAATGGAGGAGCGTTTCTGGAAATCATAAACCCCCAGTGGCGATGAAAAACGGGCTGTTCCAGACGTGGGCAGCACATGATTCGGCCCTGCACAATAGTCACCCAGAGCTTCCGAAGTATGCCGCCCCATGAAGATAGCCCCAGCGTGACGCACGTCATCAAGCCAGTCACTAGGCGCCTCGACAGAAAGTTCAAGGTGCTCCGGTGCGATACGATTGATCAACTCAATGGCTTCGGCTTGATCTTGGCAGAGAATCAATGCACCACGACGTTGCAGTGAAGCACGGGCAATATCTTCCCGCTCCAGCGTCGGCAATAATCGCTCAATTGAAGCCTCAACGGCATCCAGGTGATCAGCCTTCCAACTAACAAAAATCGCCTGGGCATCCTCATCGTGTTCAGCCTGAGAGAATAAGTCCATTGCCAACCAATCTGGGTCTGTTTGGCCGTCAGACACCACCATGATTTCAGAGGGACCGGCAATCATATCAATACCAACTTGACCAAATACCGCGCGCTTAGCAGTCGCTACGTAGATATTTCCAGGCCCTACGATTTTATCTACCCGCGGAACGCTTTCAGTGCCATAAGCAAGCGCCGCGACCGCCTGTGCGCCACCAATCGTGAACACATAATCGACGCCCGCCAGATGCGCAGCTGCCAGCACAAGATCATTCAGCACACCGTCCGGAGTCGGCACAACCATCACAATCTCGCGCACACCAGCCACATTGGCAGGGATAGCATTCATCAATACCGATGAAGGATAAGCGGCTTTCCCGCCTGGCACATAAATACCTGCGCGGTCCAGCGGGGTAACCTTTTGGCCCAGCACCGTTCCATCAGCCTCTTCGTACTGCCACGAGCTTGGCTTCTGGCGCTCATGATAACGCTTAATACGCTCAGCAGCGGCTGACAGCGCATTGCGCTGCTCAGCAGGCAGACCGTCAAAGGCCTTTTTCAGCTGCTCAGGAGATAGGCGTAGCTGCTCCATACTCTCGGCTGACAGGCGGTCAAAGCGATTGGTCGCCTCAACCACCGCACTGTCACCTCGCCGTTTAACATCTGCCAATATCTCTTCAACACGAGCCTGTACTGCCTTATCAGACACCCCTTCCCAATCCAGCAGCGCGTCTAAATGCTGATGGAATGCCCCATCAACAGTCGAGAGACGGGCAATGGTGGCTGTGGACTTATCGCTCATGGTAAACCTCGTGTCATTCAATAGGCTGAGTCTGACGCTTTTTAACCGCACTTTCCAGGCGGGCTAACAATGGCTTAATACGATCATGCTTCATGGTCATGGCGGCTTTATTAACCACCAGGCGGGTACTGATATGGGCAATGAGCTCACGAGGCTCCATGCCATTGGCGCGTAGCGTATTGCCGGTATCCACGATATCAACAATTTCATCGGCCAAATTCATCAGCGGAGCAAGTTCCATCGCCCCATAGAGCTTGATCACTTCGGCTTGAATACCCTGCTCCGCATAGTAACGCCTCGCTACGTTTACAAACTTAGTAGCTACACGACGACGCGCTTCAGCTGGCAACTGCCCCGTCACACCAGCAGTCATCAGCTTGCAACGAGCGATATCCAGATCTAGGGGCTCGTATAGACCTTCAGCCCCATGCTCAAGCAGAACGTCTTTACCCGCAATGCCCACATCTGCGGCACCCAGCTGCACATAGGTCGGCACATCGGTTGCCCGTATAATCACCAACTTTACATCTGGCAAATTAGTATCAAACAGCAGTTTACGGCTTTTACCCAAATCTTCTGCCGGGGTAATCCCCGCATCCGCCAACAGCGGCAGCGTTTCGTCCAGAATACGCCCTTTTGAAAGGGCCAAAATCAGTTGCTTACTCATTATTTAGGCCAATGGTTAATAACATGGCTTAGCCAGGAATACGGCGAATGCGCGCACCCAGCAGCTGTAATTTTTCCTCAATGCACTCATAACCACGATCGATATGATAAATACGATCTACAAGCGTTTCGCCTTCAGCCATCATTGCCGCGATCACCAATGATGCTGACGCACGAAGGTCAGTAGCCATTACCGGCGCACCTGAAAGCTTTTCTACGCCTTCAATCAGTGCCGTATTACCTTCAAGGGCAATATTCGCCCCCATCCGGTTTAGCTCTTGTACGTGCATAAAGCGGTTTTCAAAGATGGTTTCCACTACCCGGGAATGCCCCTCGGCGACAGCATTCATCGCCACAAACTGGGCCTGCATATCGGTAGGAAATGCAGGATAGGGCGCAGTGCGAATATTAACCGCTTTTGGACGCTTGCCATGCATATCCAACGCGATCCAATCATCGCCACTGGTAATCTCAGCACCGGCTTCTTCAAGCTTCGCAAGCACCGCTTCTAAAATATCGGCACGAGTGCGCTTCACTTTCACGCGACCACCCGTCATGGCAGCGGCCACCAGGAAAGTACCCGTTTCAATACGATCAGGCATGACATCGTGCTCACAGCCATGCAGAGATGCGACACCTTCGATCACGATGGTGTCTGTACCATGCCCACGAATATTAGCCCCCATCTTGATCAAACACTCGGCGAGATCGACAATTTCCGGCTCGCGCGCAGCATTTTCAAGAATAGTAGTGCCATCAGCGAGCGTTGCCGCCATCAACAGATTTTCAGTACCCGTTACCGTCACTGTATCAAAGAAGATAGTCGCCCCTTTCAAGCGTCCATCAACTCGGGCACGAATATAACCCGCTTCAACGCGGATCTCTGCGCCCATCGCCTCAAGACCACGAATATGCAAGTCCACCGGACGTGAACCAATTGCGCACCCGCCTGGAAGAGAAACATCTGCCTTACCGAAATGTGCTAACAACGGGCCTAACACCAGAATGGAGGCGCGCATCTTCTTAACGAGTTCATAGGGAGCATGACACTGCGTTACCTGAGAGCCGTCAAGCTGGATACTGAGCTTCTCTCCCATCACCGGCTCAACGCCCATCCGCCCTAGCAGCTCCAGCGTCGTAGTGATGTCCTGCAAATGAGGCAAATTACCAATAATGACCGGACCATCT
Source organism: Halomonas sp. 3D7M (assembly GCF_014897885.1). Lineage (NCBI taxonomy): Bacteria > Pseudomonadati > Pseudomonadota > Gammaproteobacteria > Oceanospirillales > Halomonadaceae > Halomonas > Halomonas sp. 3D7M. The sequence continues at coordinate 11,122 of NZ_JABUZF010000259.1, forward strand.
GCCAAAAGGCTGGCACACAAAATTGGCAACGCCGCATTCTTAGCGCCACTCACCCACACTTCGCCATCTACCGACCCATTGCCGGTAATGATTAATTTATCCATAGAGAAGCCGCTACTA
>NZ_JABUZF010000259.1:11323-11881 GCF_014897885.1 Halomonas sp. 3D7M
GGCGTGCAGAGCGCCGGATGCAATTTCGTCATTTAGCGCCGCATAGACCAGCTGCTGACGCTTTACAGGAGAAAGACCTTCAAAAGCTTCGCCAACTGCGATCACCTGAAAATTGCAGCCTTCACCCTGGATATGAAAATCACATCCACCGATGCGGGACTCAAGCAGTGCTTTTACCTCGTTGGGTTGCATAAGACAGGAAACTCCTTTGGGTCATTAAACTAGGTGGTTGAAATAGGGGGTCGTTGAATTAGAGAGGAACAGGGGGAACATGATAAAGAAAAGCGGCACGCTTGGCGATGCCAGACGAACACTCACGCTTCAGCGTTGGGCGAACCTATTAGCGCATCGAGCTCAGCGAGCGACGTTAAACGCTCAAGCGGAGCAGACAATGCAATCGAGGTAACGACAATACCTAGCGAGTGACACGCACGCAGCCATTCAAACAGAACGCTAATCGCCGCGCTACTTGCTTTTGAAACGTCTGAAAAATCGAGGACAACATCAGTTAACCGAGCACTTTCAAGCCACTTAACGCCTGCAGCGGCCACATCGGCC
>NZ_JABUZF010000259.1:11893-18048 GCF_014897885.1 Halomonas sp. 3D7M
CGGCCACATCGGCCGCTGCATTGACATTGAGATCACCCTGAACCGCCAGCGCGCAAGACTGCGCAATCAGCGAAACATGGGGCGTAGATAACAGCGTCGTCACGCGTTGCCCCCTTGCTCAAGCTCGTCGACACCAATTTCGGGTGACCAGCTACGAATGACGGCATCGTAGTCTCGGTTATTTTCGCGCATCGACTGGTCAAACTGATTGCGGAAGGTCAGCCCTAAATTGATGCCATTAACAATGACATTGACCACTTTCCACTCACCATTTGAAAGTCGCAGGCTGTAGCTAACGGGGTAAACCTGACCATTAGTGGCAACAACTTCCATATCAACACTGGCTTGATCTTCATAGCGCTGACCGCGCTGGTCGGTCAACACTCTCAACTCATCATAATCAAAGGTCACGAGACCACGCGTGTACGTGTCGATCAGGGTTTGACGAAAGACATCGGCGAACCGACTACGCTGTTCTGGCGTTGCATTGCGAAAGTAGCTGCCCATCACGCTAGCGCCAATATAACGAAAATCCGCCACATCATTCAGGCTATCGTTGACCAACGCTTTAAGCTCATCAAGATTATTGGCGTAATAATCTTCTCTGCCGTTAATCTGCTCCATGAAGCCATTGACGTTGTCACGAACCAACGCTTCTGGCGATTTCGACTGGGCCTGAGCGGCAAAAGGCAGCAGAACAACCGCTAGCGCCAACCAAAAGAGCAAACGACGGGCCAACATTACGCTATTTTCTTTCATTAAAGTCACCTCATGACAACTGACAGCACCCACGCTGCTTAGTTAGTAACCATATTGGATACAAATTGCTGGATAAGTTCTTCGAGCACCAGGGCAGACTGGGTATCTCGAATAACATCCCCCTCTTCAAGCACTTCAGGAGCGCCGCCAACACTCAGGCCAATATACTGCTCACCGAGCAGCCCAGCCGTCAAAATAGCCGCGGTAGTATCTTGCGAAAGCTGGCCTTCAAGATCGCTATCGAGACTCAGCACCACCCGCGCATCATACCACTCGGTATCAAGCTCAATGGCCTCTACCCGCCCCACAGTAACACCGGCCATGGTGACCCGCGCACGTGGTTTCAGACTGCCAATATTGGAAAAACTGGCCTCAAGACGAAACGTGTCGGAAGATGTTGAAAGCGTCATGCCACTTACGCGCAAGCCCAAAAAAACAAGCCCCAGAATGCCCGCAAGCATAAACAGGCCAACGCCAAACTCCATGGTTTTACTGCGCTTCATGTTATTGCTCCACCCATTAAAGGCCGCCAAACATCACGGCGGTCAATACAAAATCCAGCCCCAAAACAGCAAGCGATGAATACACCACCGTGCGTGTTGTCGCACGTGAAATACCTTCAGAGGTAGGCACTAAGTCATACCCTTGGAACACCGCAATCCAGGTAACGACTACTGCAAATACAAGGCTTTTGATTATTCCATTACCAATATCATCAACAAACGAAACACTAGCCTGCATATTGCTCCAGTAAGAACCTTCAAAAACCCCCAGCCATTCCACACCAACCAAATAGCCACCCCAAATCCCCACCACGCTAAAACCAACGGTCAGAATGGGTAGCGCAATAAAACCTGCCCACAGCCTTGGCGCCACAACCCGGCGCAGTGGGTCAACGCCAATCATTTCCATGCTGGTTAACTGTTCAGTCGCCTTCATCAGGCCAATTTCCGCCGTCAACGCAGAGCCCGCGCGCCCTGCAAACAGTAGCGCAGCAACCACCGGCGCTAGCTCTCGAAGAAGCGAAAGAGCAACCATCTGGCCAAGCGCCTGCTCTGCCCCAAAGTCAACCAAAATGGTATACCCCTGTAGCGCAAGCACCATGCCTATAAACAGCCCTGACACCAGCACAATAGCCAGAGATAGCACACCGACAAAGTGCACTTGGCGCAGCCACAACGACCACCCTTCCCGAGAAGGCACCCCTACAGCCGACTGGGCAAGAAAGACACCTGCACGCCCTAGCGACTCTAAGGCATCACACCCTTTTTGCCCCAGCCGAGCAACATGCGAAATAGCATGTTTAATATTTGATTGCATTTAACGCACCTTCCCTGCGGAGGCTTGGCCTAGAATATCGCGGTAAAGTGTCTCAGCGGGATAGTGAAACGGCACCGGCCCATCTGGCTCACCATGAATAAACTGGCTTACTCGGGGATCTTGGTTCGTATCTAAGGTACTTGGCGTGCCTGAGGCTACCACCTGCCCATCGGCAATGAGGTACAGATAATCCGCAATACTGAGGGTCTCTTTGATATCGTGCGAAACGATCACTGACGTAAGCGACAGTGCCTGATTCAGCCGTTTAATTAGCTGTACAAGCACCCCCATAGAAATAGGGTCTTGCCCGACAAAAGGCTCATCATAAAGGATTAACTCTGGGTCAAGCGCTACCGCCCGTGCCAGCGCCACACGCCTTGCCATCCCCCCCGAAAGCTCAGCTGGCGACAAGTGCCTAGCCCCGCGCAAACCCACTGCCTGTAACTTAAGAAGCACTAGATCGCGTATCATAGGGTCAGGCAAGTCAGTATGCACCCGAAGCGGAAACGCTACGTTTTCAAATACATCGAGATCTGAAAACAGTGCGCCGCTCTGAAATAACATACCCATGCGCTTACGCAACGTAAACAGGGCCTTACGCGATAGGCGATGCACATCTTGACCGTCGATTAGCACTCGCCCCCGGTCAGGCGTTAATTGCCCACCAATTAGCTTTAAAAGGGTCGTCTTGCCGGTACCGCTTGGCCCCATGATGGCCGTTACCTGGCCACGCGAAATCGTCATATTGATTCCGCGAAAAATATCATGATCACCCCGCGAGAAGTACAAATCTTCAATTTCGATGAAGGGAGCATCGGTCATGGGCTGGCTGGCCTTGATGGTCGTCTTGCCGCAGCAGCAATAGTATATGCTGGCTACGCATGAGTTAGTTAAAAACAAATAATTCAAAAAAACAGCTAGTTTAAAAGAACAGACAGTTTAAAAAACACTGTTTTCGAAATATTATCGAACATCGTAACTGAACGCTACTCACAGTAACAGATGCGCTCATTGCAACCGCACTGAGGAGTAGGATACGCGCCTTACCTACAAACCGCGCCAAGATGTTATTCTTAGCGACCTACTTTTGACCGCTTATGAAAAGAGATGCCCTCATGCGCCAGCCACTATCGACACCTAGCCCACTGCGTGAAAGTGCGCTGCGCACGCTGCAAATTGAGCAAGCCGCTATCGGTGGGCTTCAGGCAAAGCTTGATGAGAGCTTTGACCACGCTTGTGAACTTATCCTTGCCTGCCAGGGCCGCGTAGTGGTAACCGGCATGGGTAAGTCCGGCCACATTGCGGGCAAGCTGGCTGCAACGTTGGCAAGCACCGGCACGCCTGCTTTTTTTGTACACCCAGGTGAAGCCAGTCACGGCGATCTCGGTATGATCACTCGCGCAGATGTTGTACTAGCCCTCTCGAACTCTGGCGAAACCGCAGAGGTCACCGCGCTGCTTCCGCTGTTGAAACGCCTAGGAACCCCCCTTGTCAGCATGACGGGGCGCCCAGGGTCCACATTAGCCAAACACGCCGATGCTCACCTTAATAGCGGCGTTGAGCGCGAAGCCTGCCCTCTCGACTTAGCACCGACTAGCTCAACCACAGCAGCACTTGCCTTGGGTGATGCCTTAGCCGTGGCATTATTAGAAGCACGTGGTTTCACCGCGGAAGATTTTGCGCTTTCACACCCAGGTGGAAGCCTCGGCAAACGCCTACTTTTGCGTGTAAAGGATTTAATGCACAACGGATCACGCCTCCCCCAAGTAGCATTAGGCAGCCCGCTACGGGACGCACTGTTGGAAATTACTCGCCAAGGGTTGGGCTTTACCTGCGTAGTCGATAGCGAAGGACGCCTTGCCGGCGTTTATACCGACGGTGACTTACGCCGAACGCTGGATCAGTTCCATGATCTACGTGACGTCCTAGTTGATGATGTGATGACACGTCCTGGAAAACGTATTGGCCCCGATGTGTTAGCGGCTGAAGCAGTACGCATCATGGAAGACAGCCGAATCACCGCACTGGCGGTCGTGGATGATCAGCAGCGCCCCATTGGCGCGCTGCATATGCATGACTTACTTGCTAGCGGTGTCATTTAATCGTTCTTTTCAAACATTAATAACGGAGGCTTCATGGCCCTACCTGACGCTCTACAAGACCGGATTCGCCGCGTAAGATTGCTTGCCATTGACGTTGACGGCGTACTTACCGATGGCCGCCTTTATTTTCAAGCTGACGGTATCGAAATCAAAGCGTTTCATACCCAAGATGGCCACGGCCTCAAACTTTTGAAGCGCGTCGGAATCCATGTTGCCTTAATTACTGGGCGTGATTCTCCCATGGTCAGCCAACGTGCTGCGTCGCTGGGCATTACCCACGTGTATCAAGGGTGCGAGGATAAACTCACTACGCTACGCGCGCTTTGCCAACGCCTAGATATCACGCTTGAGCAGGTTGCTTATTGTGGTGACGACCTACCAGACCTTGCTCCAATGAAACGTTCTGGCGTAGGCATCACCGTCCCTAATGCTCCTGATTATATGCATACCCACGCTGACTGGATCACCGATCGGCTTGGTGGCCACGGCGCTGTACGTGAAATCTGCGACACCTTATTGATGTCTCAAGGCCATTGGGATGCTGTTTTAGATACGTACCTACACGGCCAATCGTAATGCGCTTTTGGGTTAAAAAACGCATTTGGATAACCATCATGGTGCTTGCCTTAGGTGGCATACTGGTATGGTTGGATCCACGCGGCCCTCAAGACCAATCAATCGACGCTGAGGCTCGCGCTCAAGAGCCCGGCCATGTATTAGAGAATGCAGAAATCACTCTGTTTGGTGACACCGGTGCCATCCAGCAGTCGCTGACGACGCCACGCTTAGTCCATACCCCTCAAACGGCGATGACAGATGTCTTCTCCCCCAGGGCGACACTATTCGATAGCGAAGAGCGTCAATGGCTAGCGACGGCGGAGACCGGCACCCTAAATACTGACACGCAGGTGCTCACACTAGCTGGCTCAGCCCAATTACTTGCACCCGACGAGGGCTGGCAGCTGAATACAGAGTTATTACATTATGATGGCACCACCCGTCATGCTTGGAGCGATGCCGAAACCATACTTCAGCAACCGCCCCAGCGCATTGGCGCTTCACGCATGGATGTATGGCTGGATGATAGCCAGATCCGCTTAACCAATAACGTGCGCGGCGTTCACCCGCCTGCCACTCGTTCTCAGTAGGAGTCGCGATGAACGCTCTTATTCGCACGGCACTCTTCGTCATTGCGCTACCCATTTCAGCGGCAGCGCTACCGGTCATGGCACAAAGCCAAGCCCCCGTAGAAGTAGAGGCTGACCGTTTAGATCTCGATCAACGCGCAGGCACTGCTGTGTATTCAGGCAACGTCGATATTCGGCAGGGCAATATGCAACTGCGTGGAGATCGCGTTGAGATTCAGCGCAACGATGCTGGCGAGCTATCGCGCGCCGTTGCAACCGGTGGACGAGCCTATATACGCAACCAGCTCGAAGACCAAGCTAGCCCAATGGAAGGCTGGGCAAAGCGCATTATTTATCATGTTGCCGAGCGTCGGGTAGAGCTCATTGACCAAGCGGAACTGACCCAGCAAGCAGATCGCTTTGAAGGTGGACGCTTAGAGTATTTTATCGACCAAGGTGTGGTTCAGGCGCGTTCTGATGTTAGTGGTAGTGAACCACAACGTATCCGCATGACTCTTCAGCCGGAACAATAGGAGTGTCCAGTGGCGACAAATAACGCAGAGCCTGCACCTCAAACCACAGCCTCAGAATCAGCGCCGATAAAAACCCTTTATGCTCGCCACCTAGCCAAAAGCTATAAACGCCGCCGTGTCGTTAAGGATATTAACCTAGAGATATCTCAAGGCAGCGTGGTAGGGCTACTAGGCCCCAATGGCGCTGGCAAAACGACATCGTTTTATATGATTGTCGGCTTGGTAAAGTCTGATGCGGGAAAGGTTGGCATTGACGAGCTTGATTTAACCCATGCCCCCATGCACGAACGTGCAATGGCAGGTATTGGCTACTT
>NZ_JABUZF010000259.1:18076-34282 GCF_014897885.1 Halomonas sp. 3D7M
GGAAGCCTCTATTTTTCGCAAACTTTCTGTCGCCGACAACATAATGGCAATCCTGGAAACTCGTAAAGAACTCGATCGTAGCGCCCGGGAGCAGCGCCTTGAGTCGCTACTGGAAGATTTTCACATCACGCACATTCGTGACAACTTCGGCATGAGTCTTTCGGGCGGAGAGCGTAGACGTGTTGAGATCGCACGCTCCCTCGCGACAGAGCCTGCCTTTATTCTGCTTGATGAGCCGTTTGCCGGCGTTGACCCGATCTCAGTGGGTGATATTAAAACGATCATTCGAGCCCTCAAAAAACGCCATATCGGCGTACTAATCACTGATCATAACGTCAGGGAAACACTAGATATTTGCGATATTGCCTACATTGTAGGTGACGGTCATATCATCGCCAGTGGCCCCCCTCAGGAAATTCTCAACAACCAGCGGGTAAGAGACGTTTATTTGGGGGCTGATTTCCGCCTGTAAACAGCCACCTGCAAAAAAAATAGTAGTGGTGGCATAGTTATTGCACTTGCACCAAGCCATAACTCGCACTAGGGTGGAGCTTTCTGATTAACGAGTGGTTCTCAGATGGTCATGAAAGCTTCTCTTCAATTGCGTATCGGTACACAGCTGACCATGACACCTCAGCTGCAGCAGGCCATCGCCCTGTTACAGCTATCAACGCTGGACCTCCGTCAAGAAATTCAGCAAGCACTTGATGCCAATCCAATGCTTGAGCAGGAAGATGAGTTCGGCGAACAGGCCGTTAGTGAACCCCAGGAAGTTGAATGGTCCGAAAGCATTCCTAACGAACTCTCAACTGACAGTGACTGGTCAGACACTTATCAAGACCTAGGTAGCCATGGTGCCAGCAGCGAGGGGCCTGACTTTGAGCGTCAAGCCGCTGGTCAAAGTTTGCATGGCCACTTACTTTGGCAACTCGCCATGACAGATTTTTCACCACGCGACCATGCCATTGCTGAAAGCCTCATCGATGCACTGGATGCCAACGGCTACCTAACTCAACCTCTCAATGACATTCGCGAAGGACTTAAAGCCCAAGGGCATGAAGGCCTTAGCCAGCGTGAAGTTGAAACAACCTTGCTGCGCCTTCAACAGTTTGAGCCCACCGGTGTATTTGCTCGCGACCTGCGGGAGTGCTTAATGCTGCAGCTCGCCTCACTACCCGAAGATACACCGCTGCTGATGCCTGCCAAGCGCTTAGTGCGTCAATTTCTTGAAGCGCTCGGTAAAGATGATGTGCGTTTGCTAAAGCGGCGGTTAAGTCTAGATGATGAGCAGCTTGATGACGTAATCCGCTTGATCCGCAGCCTGGACCCTCGCCCCGGGAGCGCCTTTGGCGACACAGATGACAGCTACGTAACGCCAGATTTAGTCGTCCGCCATGACCACGAAGGATGGCACCTGGAGCTAAACCCAGAGGCACTGCCGCGCTTGCGCATTCAACCTGACTACGCAAGCCTCATCAAACGGGCTGACAAGAGCCAAGATAACCAATTTTTAAAAGAGCATCTCCAGGAAGCGCGCTGGCTCATCAAGAGCCTTTCAAGTCGAAATGATACGCTACTGCGGGTGGGCCGAGAAATCATAGCTCGCCAGATAGGCTTTCTGGAACACGGTGAAGAAGCCATGAAACCGCTGATCTTAGCCGATATCGCAGACGCCGTTGAAATGCATGAATCTACTATTTCCAGGGTCACCACCCAGAAATATATCCATACCCCGCGCGGTGTGTTCGAACTCAAATACTTCTTTTCCAGCCAAGTAAGTGGCCAGGACGGCGGCGACAGTCACTCCAGCACCGCCATCCGGGCTCGAATCAAAAAACTGGTGCAAGATGAACCGCCCGGCAAACCGCTCTCAGACAGCCGCCTCGTGGCGCTATTGGAAGAGGGTGGCATTAATGTAGCAAGGCGAACGGTGGCCAAATATCGTGAATCAATGGGTATTCCCTCTTCAAGCGAGCGCCGCCGTTTACGCTAATAAAACAGTGCTAACGAGACAAAGTCTGTCTAGGGGCTTTGCAATAGCGCAAAAAGGGTTACAATCGAAGAACAGTCCGATGGATAAGGAGCACGTCAATGCAAGTAAATATCACTGGTCATCACGTAGATCTGACTGACGCCTTGCGTGACTATGTAAATGAGAAGCTGGAACGCGTTGAGCGCCATTATGACAATATCACCACCGTACAAGTGACCTTATCTGTTGAAAAGGAGCGTCAGCAAGCTGCCTGCACCCTGCATGCTGCAGGTGCCGATCTACACGCAGAAGCATTAGACAATGATATGTATGCTGCGATTGATGCACTAGCGGACAAAATTGACCGTCAACTCGTTAAACACAAGGAAAAAGCACAAGCTCGCGCCCAAGGCGCTGGCGTGCGTTAACTCAATGACGTTGGAAACCATACTTCCCCCGGAGCGCGTGCTGTATGACGTCCCCGGGGGCAGCAAAAAAAGGGTGCTGGAATTTTTCAGCACCTTTATTGCGCAAAACACGCCAAGCCTAGATAGCCAAGAAGTCTTCAGCCGCCTGATTGGTCGTGAGCGTTTGGGTAGCACTGGAATAGGCAACGGCGTTGCCATTCCTCACGCCCGTAGCCCTCACTGCAGCTCGCCTATCGCTGGTTTTTTAAAGTTAGCCGAGCCTGTAGATTTCGATGCTATTGATGGCGATCCCGTCGACCTTGTTTTCGTACTTTTAGTACCCGAAGAGGCGGACGACACGCACTTAGCCTTATTAGGGCAAGTGGCGTCTATCATGAACAGCGTTGACACACGTCAGCAGCTTCGTAGAACGGCTAGCCAACGTGAGCTATTGGACCTTATAACAGCAAAAATTCGTGAACAACCTGTTACTTAAATAGTCCACCGCTAGACACTGCCTACGTTTACCTCCATTTTTATTGGCATGCCAAGAGAAACTCTATGCAATTGGTGATCATTAGCGGCCGTTCAGGGTCCGGTAAATCTATCGCCTTACAAGCGTTAGAAGATCTTGGCTATTGTGCCATCGATAACTTGCCCGCCATGCTACTCGGCTCCCTGGTGGATGAGCTTCGTGAGCAAGGGGCACGCCCCCAATTAGCGGTAAGTATCGATGCGCGCAATTTACCTGCTGCACTAAAGCAACTGCCAAAAATGCTTGAATCTTTGCGTCAGAAAAGCATTCACTTCCAGGTTATCTATCTAACCACCGATGCCCGAATTCTTCTTGAGCGATACTCAGCCACGCGTCGTCGCCACCCTCTTACGCGTGATAGTGACATGACGCTTGAAGAGGCCATCAATAAAGAAGAAGAAACCCTGCTCGACATCCGTGATCTGGCTGACCTGATGATCGACACATCGCGTCTGTCGGTTCATGACCTGCGCCGCCGGATAACGGATCAGGTTGCCCAACAGCGTGAAGATAGATTAACCCTGACACTAGAGTCATTTGGCTATAAACGGGGCGTCCCACTTGACGCAGACCTCGTCTTTGACGTGCGCTGCCTACCAAATCCGTACTGGGATCCTACACTGCGCCAATACACTGGCCGTGATGCCAATATCATCCACTTTCTGAAGGGATATCCTGTCGTAGAAGAAATGCGCAATGATATCCAGACATGGCTGGAAAAGTGGCTACCCGCTTACCAAAATAGCCAACGCAGTTATATGACGATTGCGATTGGCTGTACCGGTGGGCAGCACCGCTCTGTCTTTATGGTGGAACAACTGGCGCAAATGCTGGTAAAACAAGCGGGAGAGGTTCAACTCCGTCATCGTGAGCTAGGCTTGCAGTACACCCTCAGTGAGCAGCAGCCCTCCACATCCGCGCCTTCAACAAACGCGCAATAAGCAACGCCTTTTCTTCACGACCCCACTCGGCTAAAAGGAACCAGAGTGCCAGAAAGAACCTTAACACTCACTAATCAGCGCGGCCTTCATGCTCGCGCAGCGACAAAACTCGTCAAGTGTGGCCAACAGTTTTCGGCCAACATTCACGTTTACAAACAACAACAAATGGCAGATGCGGCCAACATTATGTCGTTATTGATGCTGGCCGCCCCTTGTGGCACTGAACTTAGAGTTCATGCGGAAGGCGACGACGCCGAACAAGCACTAGAGGCGATTGAAGCGCTGTTCGACGCACGTTTTGACGAAGACCACTAACATCAGCAAAACACGTGCTAACTGAGCTGTTAGCTCAGTTGTTAGTTACCAGCGACGGTCATTGCATCAATTAGCCAGCTACCCGTGTGAATACTGCCACGGGTATCGATGTCATCACCGACGGCGACCAAGCCAGCAAACATGCTATTCAAATTACTGGCAATAGTGAATTCTTCGATAGGGTGCTGTATTTCGCCATTTTCTACCCAGAAGCCTGCCGCGCCTCGCGAATAGTCGCCAGTCACGCCGTTAACCCCCTGCCCCATTAGCTCAGTCACCCAAATGCCACGCCCCATCTGCTTCAGCAAATCATCTCGGGGCGTCAGCGGCGCTAACAAACGTAAATTGCGTGCCCCACCTGCATTACCTGTCGATTGCATGCCTAAACGCCGCGCACTGTAAGCAGACAGCATATAGCTGGCCACACTACCCTGATCAATAAAGCGATTGTTGCGAGTCTGAACGCCTTCAGCATCAAACGGCGAGCTAGCCGTCGCCCCCACCTCCATAGGCCGTTCTTCCAAACCAAACCAGCTCGGGAATAGCGGGCTACCTAAACGATCACATAAGAAAGAGGATTCGCGATAAAGCGCCCCACCTGCCAACGCCCCCATCAAGTGACCTACCAAGCCACTGGAAAGTGACGGGTCGAACAGCACCGGGAAGGTGCCTGTTGGCGGCCGTTGAGCGCCTAACCGACGTAGCGTGCGTGATGCCGCTTCGCGGCCAACCTCCGCAGGATCTCGAAGCATGGCAGGATTACGTGCCGAGGTATAATCGTAATCGCGCTGCATGCCCTTCTCATCCTGTGCAATCAGCATGCAGGAAAGTGAATGGCTACTGCCTTTCTGGGTGCCGAGGAAGCCGTGGCTGTTCGCGTAAACTCGCACTCCCTCACCACTGGATAGCGAAGCGCCTTCCGACTGATGAATTCCCGCTACATCACGCCCCGCTTGCTCACATGCCAGCGCCAAATCGATTGCTTCATCGGTCGTCAACGCCCAGGGATAATGCACTTTAAGGTCAGGTAGGTCAGTTGCCATTAGCGACGCATCTGCTAACCCTGCGGCAGGGTCCTCCCCCGTATAACGGGCAATTGCCAGGGCTTTCTCTACCGTGGCTTTAATTGACGCGCTGCTGGCATCGGTAGACGAGGCGCTGCCCTTGCGCTGCCCAACATATAGCGTAATGGCAATCCCTTGATCACGTGAAAGCTCAACAGTTTCAACTTCACCAAGACGCACGCTTATCCCAAGACCTTGATCTACACTAGCGCCTACCTCAGCAGCATCTGCGCCTAATTTTTTTGCCAGCGCAAGCGCCTCTTCAGCACGCTGGGTTAACAGTACCTGCTGGGCCGCTGCATCAAATGCTTGTGCCATTTTGGCCTCCTTTTCGCCTGAATCGCATTGGCGGATCAATGTTGTGGTCGCAGCCTGATATAATGCTGCAAACGAAACTAATTAGTGAGTTCTAGTATGCCTAAGCAACGCCCCGAGCCCTTCGATATTGATGAACAAGAAGAGCGCCCCAGTAAATCTCAGCTCAAGCGGGAAATGCATGCCCTTCAGGCGCTTGGCGAAACGCTTATCGCGATGAAACCTGCCGAGCGCGCAAAATTTCCGCTCTCTGACGACATGTTACGCGCCATAGAAGAAACCTCGCGCATCCGCTCCCATGAAGGCCGCCGTCGCCATATGCAATATGTGGGCAAGCTTATCCGCAAAGAGGACCTTACTGCCATACAGGGTGTCTTCGACGCTATCGAGCAGGAAAAAGAGCAGCGCGATCATGCCTTTCACCGGCTAGAAAAATGGCGCGACCGGTTAGTCGAAGAAGGTGACAGCGCTGTCGATCTATTTATGGCGGAATACCCTAACGCTGATCGCCAGGCAATACGACAACTGGTACGCAATGCGCGTAAAGAGCGTGAGCAAAGTAAACCGCCGACCAGCTCGCGCAAGCTGTTCAAACACTTACGCGATACGCTGGCACTCTAACCCCTGTATGTCTCAATGACTGGGTCATAAAGACTGGTTCATAAGGACTGGTTCATAAGGACTAGGTCATTAAGACCAACTCATACAGACCTAGTGATGGCAATCAAGTCACGAAGACTGGGTACCGCCGACCGTCAGCTCATCCAGCTTAAGGGTGGGCTGACCGACGCCTACCGGCACTCCCTGCCCCTCTTTGCCGCAGACACCTATTCCTGTATCCATTTCCATATCATGGCCAATCATTGAAACACGCCCCATTGCCTCAGGACCGTTGCCAATCAAGGTAGCTCCTTTAACAGGCGCAGTAATTTTGCCATCTTCAATGAGGTAGGCTTCGCTAGCGGAAAATACGAACTTACCTGATGTAATGTCGACCTGACCACCACCGAAGCTGACCGCATAGATACCGCGCTTAACGCTTTTGATAATGTCGGCGGGTTCATCCTGGCCTGCCAGCATGACAGTATTGGTCATACGCGGCATCGGCAAATGGGCAAAAGATTCACGCCGCGCATTACCCGTTGGCGCCATATTCATTAACCGTGCATTAAGCTTGTCTTGCATATAGCCAGTTAAAATACCGTCTTCAATCAGCGGCGTGTATTGCCCTGGCGTGCCTTCATCGTCCACGCTTAACGAACCACGGCAGTCAGCAACGGTAGCATCGTCGACAACCGTTACACCTTTCGCCGCAACACGTTTCCCCATCTGCCCTGCAAACGCTGAACTGCCCTTACGATTAAAATCGCCTTCAAGCCCGTGGCCCACCGCTTCATGAAGCAAAATACCTGGCCAGCCAGCGCCGAGAACAACCGGCATTTGACCAGCAGGTGCATCGACTGCCTCTAGGTTAACTAAGGCTTGGCGAACAGCTTCTTTCGCATAGCGTTCCGCTACGTTTTCATCTCGCAGCCTGGACATGGAGTAACGACCGCCGCCCCCAGCACCGCCTCGCTCTCGCCGACCATTTTTAGCCGCGATAACACTTACATTAAAACGGACTAATGGGCGGATATCTGCCGCTAAGGTGCCATCACTGGCACGTACTAACACCACTTCATAAGTGCCTGACAATGAGGCGCTCACTTGGCTAATACAGGGGTCAGCTGCACGCGCGATGCGGTCTGCTTCTTTTAACATTGCCACTTTTTCGTCAGCGGTAAGCCCCGCCAACGGATCAAGTCCTGCATAACGACCTGCAGCGCTGACAGCCACTACCGGCTGCCCAGATAGCTGCTTACCACTTCGTACAATGCCCGCTGCTGTACGGCCAGTATCCATTAGCGCATCTGCGGTAATTTGATTAGAGTAGGCAAAACCCGTCTTTTCACCTGCCAAGGAGCGCACACCAACGCCGCCATCAATGTTATAGCTGGCTTCTTTTACTTCACCATCTTCCAGCACCCACCCCTCTTGCCAAGTACGCTGGAAGTAGAGATCGGCATAATCAATACCAGCCCCCAGGGCATAAGACAGCCCAGTATCAAGGGCATCCAAATCTAGGCCACTTGGTGTCAACAAAATGGAAACAGCGGTATTTACATCGCTCTTATGTGCGGTCATTAAGGGCCTTCTAGAGTGATCTGCGGCGACGTCCATGGACCTCGCACGCGATAGTGAATAGTGGTTGCTTGATCTAACGCGCTACCAAAAAGCTGGTCCGCTACAAAAAGAGCGCCACCTACAATCGGAGCACCTACGGCTATGGCTGCGATAGGCAAGCTCTGGCTAATAGGTAGTGTGACGCCTAGTCGCTGATCAAGTTCACGTTGTATAAGATTGACGCTTCCCGTCAGGGTTAGCGTGGTAGATGGCGCTTCAATGGAAAGCGGACCGCGCAGCAGTAATTGGCCCGCGGCGACATCTGCCGTGCCATGCACCCGATCAAACGCAGTTCCTTGTCCCGTCACGTCCGAAAAATCGAAACGCAAGCGGCGCAGTATATTGTCAAAATTAAGCAGACCAACCAAGCGAGCCGGTGTTGATTCCAGCGTCACAAAGCGCCCATCACGTACATCGGTTCGAATATCGCCTTCCGCCCGACTTAATTCAAATTGCCAGGGAGCACCTGGCCACGTCAGCGCTGCGCTGACATCCGTAGAACGGCTACGCATGGCGATTGGTTGGCCTAGACGCTCTAACGCAGTGCCTACATCACCACCCTGTATCGAAACATCAGCGCGGGTATGACTATTGTTAGCGTCGCCTTCCCATACCAGTTCTCCGCGGGCAGAGAGCTGCCCCAGTGTCAGGCCGACCGGGGAAAGAGTAAAACGTTGCCCCTGGCTTTGCCAATAAGCGGTTA
This sequence comes from Halomonas sp. 3D7M, assembly GCF_014897885.1. NCBI lineage: Bacteria > Pseudomonadati > Pseudomonadota > Gammaproteobacteria > Oceanospirillales > Halomonadaceae > Halomonas > Halomonas sp. 3D7M. Next base: position 26,552 of record NZ_JABUZF010000259.1, read on the forward strand.
ACGGTCCGAAACGCCCTTCCCCAACGCCAATATCAGCTAGTCTGAGCCTGCCATCCGGCAACTGGTTAAGCCATTCGGGTATAGCAGTTGGTGTGGCGTGCTGAGTTTCGACAGCATCCATCCAAGAGCCTGGTGTCGGCGCACTGCTGTCATGCGCTGCAGCAGGCACATCAAATAGCCGATCTACTTCCAACGATGAGATAGCGATATCAAGCGGCAGCGCGCTACCGGGCTGATAAGTCACTCGACCTGACACAAGATCACCGCTTAACTGCATAGCCAAGCGCTTTCCTTCAATATTGCCTGTCGCTTCTAAGCGACCAAAACACGCATCACGGAAATGCACGCAAGGCGTACTAAGCATTACTGATATTGGCGTATCCTCACTATCGCCATTCGACGAAGATGACGCCTGCATCAACGGTGACAGCGCCTCCTGCCAGTCATCAAGAGGCAACTCTTCAACCTGGGCGACAACGCTCCAACCTGGCTGTGTTGGCCAGCCACTCGGTGCGGCAGCACTGCCCAAAGCTATTACCCCCGCCAGCTCATCATGATCAAGCTGTACGCGAGCATTAACGATGTCGGCCAACTGTGTTGTTAAGCGACCACTGTCGAAGTCCGCGCTTAACCGCCATGGCCATGGCTGTTCAGCGGACTTGCTAAATGGCGCTGGCAACCTGCTTGTAATACCAAGCAAGCGGCTTTCAAGGACGATCGACGGTGATGGCTGTAGGTTGACCTGCCCACGCCACTGAGCACGCCCCTCAAACAGCTGGCGAGCTTGCTCAGCGGGAATATTGGCCAGTTGAAATAAGGTGGCGACATCAATATTCCCGCCCAAGGCAATACCGTCGTCCGGAACATTGATATCCGCTTCTATGGAATTACCTGACCACAGACCCGATACATGCCCGAGCAAAGCGTTTTTTTCGCCGTGCTGCTGCCACGTCATCTCTCCCTGAAGATCTTCTAGCGGAATGTCGACAGGCTGAAAAGCAAGCGTTGTGAAATTTGGTCGAGCATTAATCTCCAGCGCCAATGAGTCCGGCGCGCTCAGTGGTAACGATAAAGCGATGTCACCCTCAACCCGGCCCTCTGCACGAACATCGTTAAGCAGTGGCAGATCAATCTCAGGCATTGCCTGGAGAAACGCCAGCAGTGAATCACTATCACTGCTGACACTACCCGACAAATTAAGCGTCTCATCAGCCATCTTTAGCACCCCATCAGAGACGTCAATGCCTTGGCTTTCAGCATGCTGAATAACCGCCTCCAACACCTGATCCTTCCAAACCAATCTGCCCTCGATTTCCTCAAGCATGGGCCACCCAGGCGCGATGGGTAATCGCCCCTGTGTGACAGAGAGGGCCAACGTGGAGGAAATTTGGTCTGCAAACTGACTTTCTGAACCAGCCTCTTCCCCAGTAAAGGGAAAGCTAAGCTTGAGCGAGCCATTGGGAACAACACCACCTACGTCAGTTAATAGCCACTCACGAAGTTCAGGCTCAAGAGCTTTAACGGGCAGCCACTGAGAGAGCGGGTAATTAAGCGCATCAACATTTGCAAACGCAATATCAAGCCCAAACTGGCCGCCTTGTTCACTCGCAATCAGACCAAAACCGCCACTCACCTCGGCACCATCCCAATCTAGGCGTAGATCCCTACCACTGATCATGGTGCTCGGGCCGTCATACACCCACTCCACCACGCCCTCGGCATGGCTCAACAGCATGGGTGATTCAAACAATTCAGGAAAATTAAGCGAGCTGCTTCCAGCACTGTTAAACGTTACTCTGCCGCGAAAGTCTCTTGCCTGTACCCAAGCATCTAACGGGCCACCTCCTGGTGCTTGCTCCCAAGGCAGCACCGCCACATTGGTTAACGCCGCATCAACCCCCCAATGGCCTTCATGCTGACCTAAACGCAAACCTTGGACCTGGCCACGGGGTGATAGTGTTTGTAACACTCGAGTAAGCGATTCAGGCAACAAAATATAGTCGCGCCAAGCCGCCAAAGAAGCCAGTTCAAATGCGCTGGTGCGCACCTCCCATTGATCAGGCTGGTGGGATAAGTACCAATGCCGCGGTAAGGCTGGGCCACCACTTCCACCTTCTGGACGCGCCCACTCGACGTTTTCAGCATCTCCACTAAGCCAGGCTTCGCCGCCCTCACCGTCTCGCCGCCAAAGGCCATTGGCCTGAATGTTTTGCAGTACGGCGTATTGAATCTCGTGGCGCAGGGTCAACTGTGGAACATCGACAGCCAAGCGAACCTCATCTAAGCGGCCTGCATGCCAGCGACCCCACAACGTAACCTCGCCTCCCATTTGCTCTAGGGAAGGCATGCGATCGGAACGTAAAACAGCGGCTAGTGTCACTAAATGATCCAGCTGCATGTCCAATTGGAGCGCCGCTGAAAAATCACGGAAACCCTGTTCTCCAGGCTGCATCTCCACGTTCATCGCAATGGCCGGCAGCGTTTCTTGGGCTTGTGCTTCTTGGACCTCAACTTCTTGAGACCCTGCTCCTTGCGAAATCACACTTTGAGATTCTAAGATCGTGACGGCACCTTCCAAGCGCGTTCGCCGCTCATCGCCATTGAGCAGTAAGGTAGGCGCGTGCAAGGTGACGGCCTGCTGGCTTCCATGCAGCACCAGACGAGTATTATCTACCCACAATCGCTGGCGAAGAATAAGACCTGCCCAGGCGTCCAATGCCGCTAAATCAACAGTGGGCTCCTGAGACATAACAATCGGCAGCTCTGCTGGTGCCGGCCAACCCCAAGCAGCGTCTCCCTGCTGATATAGATGAAATTCAAGGCCTGTGATGCGCGCATCATTAAACACGGGTGCAATGCTTCTCAATGTCGCCCAACCATCAAGCCGCAAATGTGCACTTTCAAGGGATACTAATTGCTGCCCGTCAGGCGTCGCTGAATGCACGCCCTCCAATTGCAACACAAGATCGTTACGCGCCAACGACAGCGATAGGTGCTCGATAGTAACGGGCACCCCCACACGGGCCTCTAATAACGCTTCTATTTTCGGTGTTAGCAGACTGGATTGGCTAATTAATAAGCGCGCCAACAATAGAAAGACAGCAAGGCCGCCTAGTAACGAGGCGATCATTACTAGGCACCATCGAGAGAATAAACGTAACGCTATCATTACATTAGTACGATGTCGTACTGTTCTTGGGAGTAGTGTTGCTCTACCTGAAATCGAATGGTTTTATTAATAAACGTTTCCAGGTCGGCAACCGCCGCAGACTCTTCGTCCAACAGTCTGTCAACCACCGGTTGAGAAGCAAGCACCATATATGTTTCGGCACTGTAGGCACGCTCTTCGCGCAATATCTCACGAAAAATCTCGTAACAAACAGTTTCAGGCGTTTTCAACGTCCCGCGCCCACTGCATGTTGGGCAAGCTTCGCACAAGGTTTGCTCCAGGCTTTCCCGCGTGCGTTTACGGGTCAACTGCACTAAGCCCAGCTCAGTCACCCCGGTGCACTTCGTCTTCGCATGATCACGCTCAAGCGCTTTCTCAAGCACGCGTAACACTTGGCGCTGATGCTCTACATCCACCATATCGATAAAGTCGATAATGATGATGCCGCCAAGGTTGCGTAGCCTTAGCTGACGGGCAATCGCAGTCGCCGCTTCCAGGTTGGTTTTAAAAATCGTCTCTTCAAGATTACGGTGACCGACATAACCACCGGTATTAACATCGATCGTGGTCATCGCTTCTGTCGGATCGATAACCAGATAGCCACCAGACTTCAACTGAACCTTGCGACCTAGTGCTTTTTGAATTTCATCTTCAACGCTATACAAATCAAAAATGGGTCGCTCGCCTGGATAATACTCGATACGATCTACCGCATCTGGCATAAATTCTTCAGCGAACTCGACCAGTTTGATAAAGTTCTCGCGGGAATCGATGCGCACTTTTTCAATATCATCGCGCATGACATCCCGTAATGTACGCATAAACAACGGCAGGTCATCGTAGATCACACTAGGCGACGCCGCCGTTATTTTACGCTCACTGACTTTGCGCCAAATACGCAGCAGGAAGTACATGTCACCCGCCAGCTCTTCATCACCAACCCCTTCTGCCGCAGTGCGCACGATGAAGCCACCGGCTACCTCGATGGTCTGCTCGTCAATTCCCTTATCTAGCAGCGCTTTTAAACGCTCCCGCTCTCGCTCATCTTCAATGCGCTGAGACACGCCATGGTGGGGAGAGTCAGGCATATAGACAAGATAACGTGACGGAATCGAGAGATGGGTAGTGAGCCTGGCACCCTTGGTGCCAATGGGGTCTTTGGTCACCTGAACGACAAGCGCCTGACCTTCATGTAGCAACTGACCAATAGTCTGCTGCTCATCATTAGGCGTCCCTGATGGCATTACCTCATGGGCATGAATAAACGCCGCGCGCTCAAGGCCAATATCAACAAAAGCAGCCTGCATACCAGGCAGTACACGCACTACTTTGCCTTTGTAGATATTACCTACAATGCCGCGCCTACGTGAGCGTTCAATGAGCGCCTCTTGTAAGACACCATTTTCCACCAGCGCAACGCGAGTCTCCATTGGCGTTAAATTGATGAGGACTTCACCGCTCATGCAAAATTCCTTATTGAGTCACAGTATCCTTGCCAACACGGCAGGCGGCGAAATGGCGGTTATCTCTGCTGATAGCAGCCCGACCAGATTGGCACCCCTTGCTGGCACAACAAGCGTGTTGTTTCATAGAGTGGCAGCCCCACGACTGCTGAATGGCTACCCTTAATTTCTTCAACAAACACAGCGGCTAAACCTTGGATGGCGTATCCTCCGGCTTTGTCTACTGGCTCACCGGTTTGCCAATAGTCAGCTATTTCCTGCTGACTGATTACGCGCATCTTGACGACCGTTGTCACACAACAAGAGAGTACACCCTTGGGGCCAGCCACAGCGACCGCTGTTAATACATTATGACGACGCCCAGACAGCTTCTTAAGCATAACGGCTGCATCATGCTCATCAATTGGCTTGCCCAATATCTGATCATCAATTACCACAGCCGTATCTGAACCCAGCACAGGAAGGGCTGTTCTTGAAACAGCCGCTTGCGCTTTCGCACTCGCCAAGCGCTCCACATAAGCTTGCGCAGATTCACCCTTGAGCGGCGTTTCATCTACATCACTTGGCATGACCTCGACCGCCACACCTATCGATGCTAACAACGCCTTACGTCTGGGAGATGCCGAGGCAAGGCATAACACAGGCGACGATGCAGAACGTGAACTATCCATTACAGCAACTCCAGCAGCTTATCAAACGCTAGCTAAACGCTGTTCGAGCGCTTTAAGCATGGTAGACCACCAGGGCCACAGAACAGCACTGATCAGTGATGGAATCAAAAAAGACAAATGGATTGAAAAATCCCCCGTCAGCGTGCGTAACCACTGCTCAATCAACTGCACCAAGCCTAATAAGACCAGCACGAGAACAGACTGCTGTACTAAAGAGTAAGCGCGAAAGCGGGGGTAAACCAGGGCGCATAAGAAGGCCAACAGCGACAATATCAGAGCATGCTGACCTAACGCGGTACCTTCGATCAAATCCATCAGAATGCCGATAACAAAGCCATGAAAAACACCCACTCTATCCGGCGTTCGCATGCACCAGTAAATCAGCATTAGCCCTATCCACTCAGGACGGTAGACTTGCCACCCTTCAGCTAAAGGCATCACTTGCAAGCACAATGCAAGGACAAGCGTAAACCATACAAAGATAAGCGATACGACCGGCGTCTTAGCCATTACTGCACCTCTCGTGCAGCATCCTGCTGCAAACCAATACGCTGGGCAGCGTGCAGTGCAGCGGCTGAAATATCCATACCCTCTCCCCAAATAGTATCCTCTATCTCTTCACGGGGCGGCGGGAACAACAATAGGAAGTGACGTGAACGCTGCAACTGAGCAGAGGGCTCTGCGGTCACTTGAGCGAAAGGCTGACCTGGGTCGTGGTAAACGTCGGTGACCCTAGCAACGGGATGGCCTGGCGGGAAGCGTCCTGCCAACCCTGACGTGGTCAGCAGATCACCTTCACGAATGTCTGCTGTATCCGGCACATGCAAAACATTCACGCTTCCGTAACGACCAGCTCCCTGCACAATAAATCGCAGGCCATTACGATTCACTTGAACGGGCAATGCATGGCTCGCATCAGCCAGTAACAGAACGCGGCTTGAGTACGCCGACACAGCAGTCACTTGCCCCACCAAGCCAAAAGCATCAATCACCGGCTGACCGACATAAGCACCATTTCGATGCCCCCGGTCAACCACCATCTGATGACTAAAAGGATCATTATCTAGCGACAGTAGCTCAGCAGTTATGTACGGAATATCTCTACGCTGAGCTGCCTTCAGAAGATCACGTAATTCGGCATTCTCCGCGGTTAGATTCGCCAACCGCTGACCACGATGTGAAAGCGTCAAAATTTGCTCACGCAGGCGACGATTCTCATCGACGAGCGCTTGCTGGTCAGAAAGCGCAAGCGCCCCCCAGTTAAGCAGATCGCTAGGCACGCTAACGACCCACTGAATTGGGGCAACAATCATCGTCATTTGGGCGCGCACATCTTCCATGCGGGTAAATCGCTGGTCGGCAAACATTAAAATGCTTGCCAATAGCACACAGAAGAATAGCCGATACCCTGGCAATGACGCGTGCGAAAATAGCGGTTTAATAGGCAATCCCCCGCGATAAACCGCTACGATCAGTCGCTCGACAGCAACTCGAAGGTATGCTGATCAATCATTTCCAGTGCCTTGCCGCCACCGCGGGCCACACAGGTGAGCGGATCTTCAGCCACAATCACCGGCAAGCCTGTCTCTTCAGCGATTAATTTATCGAGATCACGCAACAGTGCGCCACCTCCTGTCAGCACCAAGCCACGCTCAGCGATATCGGAAGCCAACTCAGGTGGTGATTGCTCAAGAGCACTCTTGACCGCTGCCACAATAGATCCCAAGGTTTCTTGAAGCGCTTCGAGAATCTCATGGGAGTTCAGTGTGAAACTACGCGGTATGCCTTCCGCTAGGTTACGTCCACGCACATCAATTTCACGCAGTTCGCCCCCGGGATAAGCACAACCGATCTCTTCTTTGATTCGCTCAGCGGTGGCTTCACCAATCAAGCTGCCGTAGTGACGACGCACATACGCAGTGATGGCCTCGTCAAAGCGGTCACCACCGACACGAATAGATTCTGAATAAACCACGCCGTTGAGCGAAATAATGGCAATCTCGGTAGTACCACCACCGATATCAACCACCATTGAGCCCTGCGCTTCTTCAACCGGAAGCCCGGCACCAATTGCGGCGGCCATCGGCTCTTCGATTAAAAACACTTCACGAGCACCAGCACCTTCCGCCGACTCGCGAATAGCGCGCCGCTCAACCTGCGTTGACATGCAGGGAACGCACACCAAAACGCGAGGACTGGGCGTTAAGAAGGTGCTTTGATGCACTTTACGAATAAAGTGCTGAAGCATCTGCTCTGTCACGGTGAAGTCGGCAATAACACCATCTTTCATCGGGCGGATGGCGGTAATATTGCCTGGCGTGCGACCGAGCATACGTTTGGCGTCGGTGCCAACCGATGCCACGCTGCGCATGTTGCCAGACTGGCGGATAGCGACTACGGACGGTTCATCGAGAACGATGCCACGACC
>NZ_JABUZF010000259.1:34321-34814 GCF_014897885.1 Halomonas sp. 3D7M
GTGTTGGCCGTACCCAAGTCGATCGACAGATCGCTGGAAAACAGCCCCCTCAAACGTTTGAACATGGATGTTGTTACCTAGTGCAGACCGGGAACCCTGTGCGGATGCAAACGGTATCACCGCTACCCCTTGGCAGCAAGCACGAGTCGTGCCTAATACTGCCCGTTAGGGCCAATATGTGGTACCTTTTGCGGCTATTTTCTACGTCTGCTACACAAGACGAATTTAAGATGACCGTATGTATACCGCTGAACGCGGAATATGTTCCATCACGTTTGCGAGGAAAATTCGATCATGGCGCTTGAAGAATCTCATGTGCGCCGGGCCGCACACTTGGCCCGACTCGCCGTTAGCGATGACCAAGCCAGTGGTTTTGTCGACGATCTAAGCCGCATCCTGGACATGGTCGACCAGCTACAAAGCCTGGACACCGATGGCGTTGCGCCGCTTGCGCACCCGCTGGATGCCACACAGCGGCTGCGAGCCGACGAAG
>NZ_JABUZF010000259.1:34845-37966 GCF_014897885.1 Halomonas sp. 3D7M
TCACGGAAACTAATCAGCGCGACGCTTTCCAGCGCTGTGCTCCGGCAGTAGAAAATGGCCTGTATCTCGTACCCCGCGTGGTGGAGTAGCCAGATTACCACGCACAGGCCGCTATTTTCTGCTCTTTCTATTCGCCCCCGAACGGAGCTTCCGGGTCATGCATGATAAAACCGTAACGCAGCTTGCCGCCGCCCTGAAAAGCGGTGAGCTTTCCAGCCGAGAGCTGACTTCACACTTTTTACAGCGTATCGAGCAAGCTGATGGCGCGCTCAATAGCTTTATTACTGTCACCGCCGAGCAAGCACTTGATCAGGCAGAAGCTGCCGACAATGCGCGTGCTGCAGGCAAGGCTGGCAAGCTAACAGGCATTCCCTTCGCACTGAAAGATATCTTTTGTACTCAAGGGGTGAAAACCAGCTGCGGTTCGAAAATGCTCGATAATTTTATCGCGCCTTACAATGCCACCGTGGTAGAAAAACTTAACGCAGCGGGCACCATTAGCCTGGGCAAAACCAACATGGACGAGTTCGCTATGGGCTCTTCCAACGAAAATAGCTATTTTGGCGCGGTCAAAAACCCCTGGGACCTTACTGCGGTTCCCGGTGGCAGCTCAGGTGGCAGTGCCGCCGCAGTAGCAGCAGGCCTTGTCCCTGCTGCGATGGGCACAGATACCGGCGGCTCTATTCGCCAACCCGCGGCATTTTGCGGCATTACCGGCTTGAAGCCTACGTATGGCCGCGTTTCTCGCTATGGCATTATTGCCTATGCGTCTAGCCTCGATCAGGCTGGCCCTATGGCGAAAAGTGCTGAAGACTGCGCGCACCTGCTCAATGTTATTGCTGGCCATGATGTACGTGATTCCACCAGCGTTGCCCGCGGCGTTCCCGACTACACAGAAACGCTCAATGCACCGCTTTCTGGCCTCAAAATCGGCCTGCCAAAGGAGTACTTTGGTGATGGTTTAGACGCTGACGTCGAAAAAGCGGTCCGCGAGGCAGTGAAAGTATATGAATCATTAGGAGCGACCGTACGCGAAGTGAGCCTGCCGCATACCCACTATGCGATTCCGGCTTATTACGTTATCGCCCCCGCAGAGGCGTCCTCGAATCTCTCCCGCTATGATGGCGTGCGCTTCGGGCATCGCTGCGATGCACCGGCTGATCTTATTGATCTCTACACGCGGTCTCGTGCGGAAGGCTTCGGCGATGAGGTGAAGCGGCGCATCCTGATTGGCACACACACGCTTTCTGAAGGCTTTTTTGACGCCTACTACACCAAAGCGCAGAAAGTGCGTCGTTTGATTCGACAGGACTTCCTGGACGCCTTTGAAGACGTAGACGTACTGATGGGGCCCGCATCGCCAACGCCCGCGTTTGATCTTGGCGCTAAGAAAGATCCGGTGTCCATGTATCTACAGGACATTTACACCATCGCCGTTAACCTAGCCGGCATTCCTGGCATCAGTGTTCCTGCAGGCTTTTCCAATGGCCGTCCGGTTGGCCTGCAGATCCTGGGTACCCACTTTGCAGAAGCACAGCTGCTAAACGTGGCTCACCAGTTCCAGCAAGCCACTGATTGGCACTTACAACGCCCTGCTTTTGCCGAGGAGAACGCCTAATGCAATGGGAAACCGTGATTGGGCTGGAAGTACACGTTCAGCTCGCAACTCGTTCGAAAATTTTCTCCGGCGCTTCCACCGCTTTTGGTGCAGAACCGAACACTCAAGCCTGTGCTGTTGACCTTGGCTTACCCGGCGTTCTGCCTGTGCTGAACGAGCAGGCCGTTGCCATGGCCGTTCAATTTGGGCTTGCGGTACACGCCGACATTCCTGAAGTATCGGTGTTCGACCGTAAAAACTACTTCTATCCCGATTTGCCCAAGGGCTACCAAACCAGCCAGATGTATCATCCGATCGTCGGCGCAGGTGATGTTGAAATCACCCTAGATGACGAATCGACCAAGCGTATTCGTATTCATCACGCCCATCTTGAAGAAGACGCTGGCAAGTCGCTGCACGAAGACTTCCATGGCATGACGGGCATCGACCTTAACCGGGCGGGCACACCGCTACTGGAAATCGTCTCTGAACCGGATATGCGCAGCGCAAAAGAGGCCGCCGCGTATCTCAAAGCGATTCACTCTATTGTGACCTATTTGGGCATTTCCGACGGCAATATGGCGGAAGGCTCAATGCGCTGCGATGTTAACGTTTCAGTGCGCCCTAAAGGCCAAGAAGCCTTCGGTACTCGCGCGGAAATCAAAAACGTCAACTCGTTCCGCTTTGTTGAGCGCGCGATTGCTTATGAGGTCGAGCGCCAGATTGAGCTGATCGAAGACGGTGGCAAGGTCGTGCAGGAAACCCGCCTGTTTGATCCTGAGCGCGATGAAACCCGCAGTATGCGTACCAAAGAGGAAGCTAACGACTATCGCTACTTCCCCTGCCCGGATCTGTTACCCGTGGTGTTAGATCAAGCTTACCTTGATCATCTTCGCAGCCAGTTGCCAGAACTTCCTGCCGACAAACGGGCGCGTTTCCAGAGTGAGCTAGGCTTATCGGTCTATGATGCCCACGTACTGTCTGCTAGCCGAGAAATGGCCGAGTTTTTCGAAGAAGTACAACAAGTGTGCGGCGATGCTAAACAAGCCGCTAACTGGGTACAAGGGGAGCTTTCGGGTGCGCTTAACCGTGAGAACCTAAGCATTCAGAACAGCCCGGTTTCCGCAAAACAGCTCGGCGAGCTGATTAGTCGCGTACTGGATGACACCATTAACGGCAAAGCCGCTAAGCAAGTCTTCCAAGCACTGTGGAATGGACAAGGCGATAGCGCCGACGCCGTCATTGACGCAAAAGGCTTGAAGCAAGTAACGGATACTGGCGCGATCGAAGCGATGATTGACCAGGTTATCGCAGAGAGCCCGGCTCAGGTTGCTCAATATCGTGATTCTGAGCCAGAGAAACGCGGCAAGATGATTGGTTACTTCGTTGGCCAAGTCATGAAGGCATCTCGCGGCACGGCGAATCCGCAGCAAGTTAATGGCTTGTTAAAAGAGAAGCTGGACGCATTGCTGTAACGTCGACCGACAAGTGACAGCAATGTCATAGCGGCTGCCTCGGCAGCCG
>NZ_JABUZF010000268.1:0-223 GCF_014897885.1 Halomonas sp. 3D7M
CCACTGCCAGTAGCGTGGCAAAAGGCGTGCCCATCTGCACCAGCAGTGCGCCAGTGCCTGCTTCTGCTTGACCTAAACCGATAAACAGCAGCGCAAAATGTAGGCTGCCAAATGTGAAGGAGAGCAAGAGCAAAAAAGGCAGCTGAGCTCGAGCGACAGGGTAGAAAGGCACCAATAGAACAGCGACCAGCATAAAGCGCAGGGTCGTCATTAGTAGTGGCGG
>NZ_JABUZF010000268.1:270-5050 GCF_014897885.1 Halomonas sp. 3D7M
ATGACAATGATATTCAGCGCCCAAATGGCGATGACAAATAGGCCTAACAACAGGTCGCGTAGTGGCACGTTGATATCCATGGCTAGATGAAAAAAGATGGTCATTATAGCAGCTCGGGTGACTGCAAAAATAATGCAAAACACTACGGTTCCACTGTGTTGTTGTAGTACGTCATACCAAAGTTTAAAGTTTCTTTTTAATAATATTTAAAACTTTATAATCAATGATTTACTCCTGAATTGACGTTTTAATAACGTTATCGATCCACTCATCGAAGATCAATAAATCAGCCTTTTCTTGCATATATTTCGGTGATGCTCTAAAAAAATGTAACCGATTACATTTTTGGCGTCGGCACTTTTACAACGCATAACAAGCCAACAACAATGAGGTGGATATGGATACCCCGCTACGCCCAAAACGTTTGAGCCCACAGGCTCTGCTGGCTGCTAGCGCAGTGACGCTGTCAGTGCTGAGTATGCCTGGCGTTGCTCAAGCTCAACAAAGCAGCACAGCAGAATTACCCATTGCTGTTCAAATTTATACGCTGCGTGATTTTGGCAATTGGGAGGAGCAGTTAGCCGCCTTGGAGGAGCAGTTAGCCGCCGTAAATCGGGCGGGAATCTCTGCCATTGAGACGGTCGGAACCCAGGAAGTATCAGCCGAAGAACTCAACGCTTTGTTAGAAGAGCACGCGCTTGAGGTGATCTCAAGTCATGTACAGCTAGACGATTTGCGCAATCGCTTAGATGAAACGGTGGCGTTTAATCAGGCGGTGGGTAATGACACCTTAACAGTGCCTTATCTAGCCGAGGACGCACGGCCTAGCGATGTCGAAGGCTGGCAGGCGCTGGGTGAAGAGTTAGGTGAAATTGCCGCTACGCTCGATGCCGAAGGTTTCCGGTTGGCGTACCACAACCATGATTTCGAGATGGAAGAGTATGACGGTAAAACCGCGTTAGAGCATCTGTTTGATGCGGCTGGATCTGATCTGCTGGCGGAATTGGATATCGCCTGGGTAGCGCGTGGTGGGTTTGACCCGGTTGAGTATGTCTCGCGTTTCGATGGGCAACTGTTTGCTGTACACGCCAAAGATAATGCTCCAGAAGGCACTGCTGAAGAAGAGGGCGGTTTCGCCACACTTGGGGAAGGTGTACTGGATTGGGATGCCATCTTGCCCGCCATCGAGGCCGCTGATGTTGAGTGGTACATCATCGAACACGATATGCCACTCGACTCAGAAGCGGTGATTACCGAGGGCAACAGCTTCTTGCAGGAAAAACTGACAGCGCTTCGAGAAGAGTAATGCACGCCTAGGCCATCTCATTTAGATGACGAACGCGAGGATGCTTTATGAAGCGCTACCTTCTTGATCGGCGTAGCCTGCTGCGCCATAGCGTTACCGGTGCTATTGGTCTGGCGGCGCTACCTCAGCTTGGATCTCGAGCCCTAGCTGACGATGCGCCTGCTCAGCAGGCACTTAAAGGCAATATCCATCATTCGGTCGCCCGTTGGACATTTGATTTTCTGTCTCTGGAAGAGCTTTGCCAGCTTTCAACCGAGCTGGGCATTACGGCGATTGATTTGGTGGGGCCAGAAGAGTGGCCTGTGCTTCAGCGGTATGGACTCGACTCCTCCATGTGTAATGGCGCTGAGTTGAGCCTTGAGGATGGCTGGGGCGATACCCGCTTTCACTCAGCGCTGATTGAGCGATACCTTCAACATATCGATCTGGTCAGCCAAGCGGGTTACACCAATCTCATCTGTTTTAGCGGCAATGCCCGAGGTATGAACCCTGAACAGGGTTTGCAAAATGCCGAAATGGGACTAAAGCAGATTCTTGCCCAGGCAGAGGCAAAAGGCGTGGTGCTACAGATGGAGCTGTTCAACAGCAAAATCGACCACCCCGATTACCTTTGCGACAACTCTGCATGGGGGATCGAGCTTTGCCGTCGCCTCGATTCGCCCAACTTCAAGCTGCTCTATGACATCTATCACATGCAGATTAGTGAAGGCGATGTCATTCGCACTATCCGTGAAAACCATCGCTTTTTCGGCCATTACCATACTGCCGGTGTGCCCGGGCGCCATGAAATAGACGACACCCAAGAACTTAACTACCCCGCAATTTGCCGCGCTATTCGAGATACCGGCTTTCAGGGCTATATCGCCCAAGAATTTCTCCCTGACCGTACTAGCCAACAGGCAAAAATAGAATCACTACAAGCGGCTATTCGGCGCTGCGATGTGTGATTCGACGCGAACAACAACACAATAAGGAAGATGACCATGCCAGATAATCACTACGATGCCATCGTGGTTGGCTCAGGCATTAGCGGCGGCTGGGCCGCTAAAGAACTTACAGAGAAAGGCTTGAAGGTTTTACTGCTTGAGCGTGGGCGCAACATTGAACACGTGAAGGATTACCACAATGCCCATAAAGAGGCGTGGGATTATCCCCACCGCAATGAGCCGACCCAGGAGATGATCGCTAAACACCCCGTGCTCAGGCGCGACTACCCCCTTAACGAAGCCACCATGGGCATGTGGGTGGATGAACAGGCCAATCCCTACGTGGAAGAGAAGCGCTTTGACTGGTTTCGCGGCTATCACGTAGGGGGGCGCTCACTGCTTTGGGGGCGGCAAAGCTATCGGCTCAGCCCTATGGACTTCGAGGCCAACCAGCGTGAAGGCATCGCCATTGATTGGCCGATTCGCTATGAAGATATCGCCCCGTGGTATGACTATGTGGAGCGCTTTGCCGGTATTGCAGGTCCTCAGGAAGGGCTAGATATTCTTCCCGATGGCGAGTTTCTGCCGCCAATACCGCTTAACTGTGTGGAAAAAGATGCTGCCAAGCGTATTAAAGAAGCCTTTGGTGGGCAGCGCCATCTTATCCACAGCCGAGTCGCCAATATTACCCAGCCAAAGCCGGAACAAAATCGCGTCAATTGCCAATACCGCAATAAGTGCTGGCTGGGTTGTCCTTTTGGCGCCTATTTCAGTACCCAATCAGCTACTTTGCCGGCTGCAGTGGCTACTGGCAACTTGACCCTGCGGCCATTCTCGATTGTCAGCCAGGTGCTGTATGACAAAGACCGCCAGCGGGCGCGGGGCGTTGAGGTGATTGACGCTGAGACCCATGAAGTCCATGAGTACACCGCTGATGTCATCTTCCTCAATGCGTCTACGTTCAACACTACCTGGATTTTGATGAACTCCGCTACCGATGTCTGGGAAGGGGGCTTGGGCAGTAGCAGTGGCGAACTGGGTCACAACGTGATGGATCACCACTTCCGCTGCGGTGCCAGTGGCGAAGTGGAAGGCTATCTCGACAAATACTACTTCGGACGTCGTCCTGCGGGCTTTTACATTCCGCGCTTTCGCAACGTAGGCGATGAGCAGCGAAGCTACGTGCGCGGGTTTGGTTATCAAGGAGCGGCGAGCCGCGAGGGCTGGGACCGCGAAATTGCTGAGCTCAATATCGGCACTGATTTAAAGCAAGCACTTAGCCAGCCAGGCGGTTGGACGATCGGTATGACAGGCTTCGGCGAAATGCTGCCCGATCACGATAACCGCATCTCTCTTGACCACAGCGTTCGCGATAAATGGGGACTGCCGGTGCTATCGATCGACGTTGAGCTCAAGCAAAACGAGCGCAATATGCGTCGGGACATGGTTCAAGATGCGGTTGACTTACTTGAGGCCGCTGGCGTGAAGAACGTCAAAGGCGACGTAGGTGATTACGCGCCGGGCATGGGGATCCATGAAATGGGCACCGCGCGTATGGGCCGTGACCCGAAAACCTCAGTGCTCAATAGCCATAACCAAGTATGGGATGCGCCCAATGTGTTTGTCACCGATGGCGCCTGCATGACGTCATCCTCTTGCGTGAATCCTTCTCTAACCTATATGGCGCTTACCGCTCGGGCGGTGGACTATGCCGTGGAAGAGCTGAAGCGGGGGAATTTGTCATGAATCGTCGTGAATTACTCAAAATGATCGCCCTGACGACCGGTACCGCGATGATTGGAGGTAAATCCCTATTTGCCTTTAGCGATGCTGGCCAGTCAAACCATCCCTTTAGCAGCCGCGATGTAGAGCGACTGGACGAACTTGCCGAAACCATTCTGCCGAGAACCGATACCCCAGGCGCCAAAGATGCTGGGGTCGGGGAGTTTATGGCCCTGTTCGTCAACGACTGCTATACGCCCTCAGAAAGAGAGGTGTTTTATTTTGGTTTAGCCCAACTTGAAGCGCGCAGCCGGGCTGCTTATGGGCGCGATTTTATGGCATTAAGTGGCGAGCAGCGATTAGCGCTTATAACCGAGTTAGATCGCGAAGCGATGGCGCACGCCCAGCAACATGCTAGCAGAGAGCAGCCAACCCCTGCTGAAGCACTGACTGCAGAGACCCAGACCGCGCAAAATCAAACGGCGGAAACCCAGTCATCACAGGAGCACGCGGATAGCGATGAAGCGCTTCCACACTACTTCACTATGATGAAGCAGTTAACGCTGTTCGGCTTTTTCACCTCAGAAGTTGGCGCGACGGAAGTCTTGCGTTACGAAGCGGTGCCAGGCCACTACGAGGGCTGCGCGCCATACAACGGCGAACCTGCATGGGCCACATAATGGAAAGGAAAGCATCTATGACGACTCAACACATACACGGACTAAAGTTGCGTTCCTGTGCTCAGACACTTTGCCTATTGACCTGCGGCAGTCTGCTGGCATTTGACAGCGTGGCACAGGAAAGCGCCTCGAAAGAGGCGCTGACA
>NZ_JABUZF010000268.1:5093-6860 GCF_014897885.1 Halomonas sp. 3D7M
AGTCTGGGAGCCTGTGCCCCCTTCGGTTTCAGTGCCTGATACAGGCGTTCCCTCCGATGCCATCGTGCTATTCGATGGCACCGATTTAGGCGCGTGGGAGGCCGAAGAGGGCGGGCAGGCTGAATGGCACGTGGAAGACGGCGCCATGACGGTGAATCGCGGCGCGGGCGGTATACGTACACGTCAGGATTTCTGCGACGTGCAGCTCTACTTGGAGTGGCGATCACCGGCCGATATCGATGGCATGGAGGGCCAGGATCGTGGCAATAGCGGTGTCTTCCTACAGGAGCGTTATGAAGTCCAAGTGCTGGATTCCTACGATAACCCGACTTATCCCAACGGCCAGGCGGCTTCCATCTATAAACAGCATATCCCACTGGTGAACGCATCACGCCCACCCGGTGAGTGGCAGAGCTATAATATCCTCTACACTGCACCGCGTTTTGATGGTGAAGGCGCCCTTGAATCGCCTGCCTACATCACCGTGCTGCATAACGGTGTCGTAGTTCAGCACCATGCTGAAGTGCAAGGCATCACCGAGTGGATTGGTGAACCCAATTACGAAGAAGCCCACGGCTGCGCACCCATTTACCTGCAAGATCACGATGCGGACGTTAGCTTTCGAAACATTTGGGTAAGAGAGCTATAGCAGGGCGCTTATAAGCCCCCTAAGCAAGCCCAGCCCGCTGATGCTAGACAGTATCGGGGACTGGGCTTTTTTGCGTTTTCGATGCCACGGTTAGATAGTAGGACTTGAGATTTATTTGCCGTTGTTTGGTGCTTTGCGTGCGACTTTTTTATACAGTTTAATTAGGAATAAGATGCATCTAGAAGCGTGAGTACTAATCTCAAGCGCTGCCAGCCAAACTGAAGGAGTATTGATGATGAAGGTTTATAGAAAGCTGGTGTTGTGTGCTTTAGGCATTATTTTAATGATAGGTAGCGCTTTAGCTGCTGATTTTCAATCATTTACTTCAGAATCCGGCGAAGCAACGGAAGCACTGGACTGCCGGAATCCAAAAATCACATCAGCGTCATTCGGAATGGGTGAACTCTATGGATGTGTTCAAGGGACCGCTGAAACAGTAAAGTGGTTTATTAATGAAGTGCCAAACACCGGTCGAGTCGATAATGTCAAGTTAATGTGGAATGATTGGTTTAAAGATGTTGGTTATGGGCTACATGCAGATAAGCAGAAGGCCGAACAGGCGTTAAAAGCGCTGATTCAAATGTATGCACCAAACAAAGAAGAAGAGGTCGAAGAGGCATTCTGGGGGAACAGTAACAGAACTATTGCATCGGATGGCTTTGTTTTGGAATACACCTACTCACGTGGCCCTGCCATTGATGAGCGCTTGATTGTAGTTACGGAAGAATGAGAGCTAAAAAAATTAATAATACCGGATCACGGAAAGCTACGCTGTGCCCATTATTTTATCATCGGTAATGGCGAGTGTTATTGTGTTGAGATGATTGCTATCTGCGAACACTAGGTATGATAAGCCGTAAGTAAATGGAAAGCGGGTTCGGGCAATGTATTTAATTGTTACGTTTAACCGAAAAGGAGCTTTATGGACGGCTTTTTTGAAGAGGTAGGCAGGGGGTTTTTTAGGGGAATAGGTTACATACTGGCAGAGATATTCTTCAGAACAATTTGTTACTGGGTTGGCTGGCCAATCTGCAAGCTAGTTACTTTGGGAAAATATCCTTCGGCTTCTAAAGTGATATGTCTCGATGATCACAGGAGTCGAGCCGACGGCACTTGGT
>NZ_JABUZF010000268.1:6919-24874 GCF_014897885.1 Halomonas sp. 3D7M
TATATCTGCTAGGACAGTTTTCGTACAAAGCTTAGTAAACCGGGCGCCGCCCACACCCCCGGCTGTTTTTATGCTCTATATCCTTACACGTTAGGCTTAGCCGTTACGCTTTTGTCGTTTTTAAAGGTGAGGTAGAACAGTACCAGCACCGCGATAGCAAAGACCGCTGGGAACATCCAGATGCCTTGCCAGTCGTGCGCGCCGTTGGTGGAGAAGTGATCGGTAATCTGACCCGCGACCCAGAAGCCTATCAGCATGCCTACCCCGTAAGTGGCCAGCGTGATCATGCCCTGGGCAGAGCTTTTGAATTTCTCCCCCGCACGGGCGTCGGTGTAGATTTGGCCGGTTACGAAGAAAAAGTCGTAGCACACGCCATGCAGTGCAATACCGATCAAGAGCATAAACACCATTTCATCGGCGTTACCGAACGCAAACAGCGCATAGCGCAACGCCCAGGCCAACATGCCGATCAGCAAGGTTTTCTTGATACCAAAGCGGTGAATAAAGACCGGTAGCAGCAGCATAAATAGCACTTCTGATACCTGACCCAGGGTCATTTTACCAGTTGGATTGGTCACGCCGATCTCGGCGAGGAAGGGGTTGGCGTTTTGGTAATAAAACGCCAGCGGAATACAAATCAGAATAGAGGCGATAAAGAAGATGGCGTAGTTGCGGTCTTTTAGCAGGGCCAGTGCATCTAGCCCTAGCACTTCTTTTAAGCCCACCGGACCATCTGCTTTAGGCGGCGTCGCGGGAAGGCTAAAGCTATACAGGCCAAGGGCTAAAGACGCGATGGCGCACATCAAGAAGGTGTTACGCAGCATGCCGTCGGCGATGCCTTGCGAAGAGTCCCAAGCGAATAAGTAGCTGATCCCCAGGCCGGCGATAATCCAGCCAATGGTTCCCCATACGCGGATTTTAGCGAACTCCTGGCCTGGATCGCTCATTTGGCGGAAGGAGACTGAGTTAACCAGCGCCAGTGTCGGCATATAAATAATCATATACATCAACACCAACGGGTAAAACGTACTGAAGTCGCTGGCGACATACAGGCCGTACATTAACGCAGCGCCCGCCAAGTGCAGAACACCGAGAATGCGCTCGGCGTTGAAATAACGGTCAGCGATCAAGCCAATAATGAAAGGGGCAATAATCGCTCCCCAGGATTGGGTGGAGAATGCCATGCCAATCTGACCACCGCTGGCGTTGAGGTTGTTGGCCAGGAAGGTGCCCAGGGTGACAAACCAGCCGCCCCAGATAAAGAACTGCAAAAACATCATGATGCTGAGTCGTGTGCGTATCATAGCCATGACGTGATCCTTTGTTGTGGTTGTGTGTTGGTGATTGCTGTCTTGATTTAAAACCGTCAATTAGCGGTGTGAAGGAAGGCCAAGAATTCGGCGGTTGCGCGAAACACTGGTGGTGACACCGGCAAAATCATCAAAAGCGCGACCGGCGGGTTGAATCAGATGTGCCTCGATAAAGGGAGCGCCCTCTGCAGCACCCTGGGCGGCGTCTTTAATGCAGCACTCCCACTCAAGCACCGCCCAGCCATCAAATCCGTACTGCGTCAGGCGGCTAAAAATCCCGTTGAAATCAATCTGCCCATCGCCTAATGAACGGAAGCGGCCGGGGCGTTCTACCCAGCCTTGGTAACCGCCATAAACGCCGCTGCGGCCATTGGGGTTAAATTCAGCATCTTTAACGTGAAACATGCCGATACGCTCGTGGTAGCGGTCGATAAATTCGAGATAATCCAACTGCTGCAGCAGTAAGTGGCTGGGGTCATAAAGAATTTTCGCCCGTGGATGGTTGTCCACTGCCGCCAGGAACCGTTCGAAAGACGCACCGTCGTGAAGATCCTCGCCAGGGTGAATTTCAAAGCACAGGTCAACGCCTGCCTCATCAAAGGCATCCAGAATTGGCCGCCACCGCCGGGCCAACTCGCTGAACCCTTCTTCGACTAGCCCATCAGGACGTTGGGGCCAGGGGTAAACGAAGGGCCATAGCAGCGCCCCGGAGAACGTCGCGTGGGCCGTTAAGCCAAGCCGTTGGCTGGCTTTGGCAGCCAGCTTTAGCTGCTCAATGGCCCACTCGGTACGCTCCTGGGGCTTGCCGTGTAACTCTGCAGGCGCGAAATCATCGAATAAGTCGTCGCAAGCGGGATGCACGGCGACCAGTTGGCCCTGTAAGTGGGTAGAGAGTTCGCTGATCACAACGCCGGCTCTTTCGCAGCGGGCGTTAAGCTCATCGCAGTAACTTTGGCTTTCAGCGGCCTTGCGCAGGTCGATAAAACGACTATCTACAGTGGGGAGCTGAATGGCTTGATAGCCCTGTTCGGCCGCCCAGCGAGCGATTGCATCGAGGCTATCGAAAGGCGCCTCGTCGCCGATAAACTGGGCCAGGAAAATGGCGGGCCCGCGGATGCCTTGGTGAGTGTTGGGCATGATTAGGCTCCTGGTAGTTGAGTAGCAGGCAACGGTGTCCATTTTTGTTCGCTTTTGGCGCTAGTGGTGACGGCCTCGATAAACGCCATGCCACGTAGCCCGGAGGCCATGCCGGGAACGCCCTCAACGTCGCCTTGCTCGCCTTGATGAATGGCGTGGGCAAAGTCGCGGTAAAGGTTGCCGAGTGCTTCCAGATACCCCTCAGGGTGACCGCCGGGCAGGCGCAAGCGCTGCAGCGCGCTGGGGGAAAGGTCGGGTTGGTCGATGCCCGCACGGAGGGTGCGCATCGGTGCTTGAAGCGGGCGGTAGAGCAGGCTGTTGGGCTCCATTTGGTGCCACTCAAGCGCCCCTTTATCACCGTAAATACGAATTTTGAGCGCGTTTTCTTCCCCGCTGCAGACTTGGCTGGCGATGAGGGTGCCGCTGGCGCCTTGATCGGTGCGCAGCAGCACATCGCCGTCATCGTCCAGTTGGCGGCCATCGGCGTGGCTGGCAAGCGAGGCGCATAGCTCGCTAACACGATGTCCGGAAATAAACTCGGCGAGGCCGAAAGCGTGGGTGCCAATGTCGGCCATGCAGCCGCTAATACCTGCGAGTGAAGGGTCGGTGCGCCAGGCGGCCTGCTTATTACCCTGCTGTTCTAAACGCTCGCCTAACCAGCCCTGGGGGTACTCCACATGAATTTTGCGAATGCTACCTATTTGGCCCTCGCTCACCATTTGTCGGGCTTGCCATACCATGGGGTAGCCTAAGTAGGTATGCGCCAAGCCATACAGGCAGCCGCTGGCATGCCAGCTTTCTGCTAAGCGCTGGGCTTCTTGGAGCGATACTGCTGCCGGTTTTTCGCAGAACACATGAAAGCCTGCCTGCATGGCCGCTTCCGCGATCGGTACGTGAAGATGGTTGGGCGTTACGATCACCAATAACTGCATGCGCTGTTCGGCGGGAAGTTGCTGCTCGCTTCCCAGTAATTGCTGCCAGTCAGCGTAAACACGTTCTTCGGGTAGGTGGCACGCTTCGCCGGTCATCTGGTTGTTATCCGCCGAGCGGCTAAAGGCGCCACATACCAGCTCGCAGGTGTCGTCGAGGCGAGCAGCTAGGCGGTGAACTTGGCCGATAAACGCCCCTTGTCCGCCGCCGATCATGCCTAAGCGGATGCGGGATTGATTGGGTCGCGGCATAGAGAGGCTCCTGCTTTAATAAAGCGTTTGATTTTTCAGGTGGCGCTTGTTCAGGTTGCGCTAGTGCAGTCGATAATGTAACCGGTTACATTTGGTTTGAAGTTAGGGCTTCACGCTATAAGCGTCAATGCGACAAAGGTCTATCGGTGCTTGAGAAGGGGTGGAAAATAGCGCGCTGAGTTTAACGCTGGAATACGTTAAGCTGACCATGAATAATGCCGCGCAACCATCTGCTTACGGCGATTACCTAGTGATAAGGGAGGCCATGACCAATATACGTAAGGTCGCCGAGTTGGCGGGGGTGTCGGTCGCGACCGTATCACGCGCGTTAAAGTCGCCGGATATCGTCTCGCCGACCACCCGAGAAAAAGTGCTGAAGGCCGTTGATCAAGCGGGCTACAAACCCAATTTGATGGCGGTTCAGTTTCGCTCACAGCGCACTTATAACTTGGTGGTTTTAGTACCCACTATCGCAAATACCTTCTTTGCGCGGGTAATCAGCGGCATTCAGGAAGCGGCCCAAGAACGTGGCTACGGCGTTCTGCTGTGTAATACGCTCGGAAATGAGGCGATGGAAATCCAATACGCCAGTTTAGTCAGTACCCGTCAGGCAGATGGCGTGATTCAACTGCGTGCTTTTAATCCTTTTTCTGAAAAGGCGTTTCCCGCTGGTGCGGTATTGCCCATGATCAATGCCTGCGAGGTGCTGGACGATGCTCCCTGTCCCACCGTCAAACTCGATAACCGAGCGGCAGCCCGTGAGGCCACCGAGCACTTGATCTCCCTGGGGCATCGTCGAATCGGCATGATTAAAGGGCCTCGGCGCAGCCCCTTGACCCGTGACCGTCAACAAGGCTACCAGGATGCGTTGATCGCGGCGGGCATTCCGTTAGATGAGAGACTACTTTGTCCTGGCGATTTCACGCCACTTTCTGGCTATCAGGCGGCTGAAACGCTTATTGCTTTAGCGGAGCGCCCCTCCGCCATTTTTTGTGAAAGCGATGAAATGGCCATAGGTGCTATAAGCCGTATCAAAGAAGCGGGTCTACAGATTCCAAAGGATATTTCGGTGACAGGTTTTGATGATATTGCGTTTGCTTCCTATAGCGATCCTCCGTTGACCACGATTGCCCAACCAGCGGAAGCGTTCGGACGTGAAGCAGTTGCGATGTTGATCGAGGTGCTGGAAGGGAGGCAAGTAGACAATTTAGTTTTGCCCTACACCCTGGTATCAAGGAAAAGTACGGCAGAATGCTTACCCTAGACATCTTTCTTTCGCGCCCTAAGTGCATACAATAAGTTAGGCTCTTTGATGAGCCTCATAATGGGTATAAACGCAGGCTTTAAAACACGCACACCATAAAAATAGTTAAAAAAGGATCGACAATAATGACGCTGACACGCTCTATGGCTCGTTTAACGGTAGGTTTAGCTGGTGCGGCCTTACTCTCGGCTTCTTTCTCTGCACAAGCACGTGAACTCTCTGTTTCCACTGTTTTATCTGATGCTTTCCCATGGGGGCAGGCGGCGGAAAAGTGGGCGGAGTTGGTGGAAGAGCGCAGTGGTGGAGAACTAACGCTGCGGGTTTACCCGAACTCTCAGTTGGTTTCCGGTGACCAAACTCGTGAGTTTTCGGCCATGCGTTCGGGGCTAATTGATGCTGCGGTAGGCTCGACGATTAACTGGTCGCCTCAGGTTCCTGAACTGAATTTATTCTCTTTACCATTCTTTATTCCCGATGAAGCTGCTGTGGATGCCGTTACTGGCGGCGAAGCCGGTGAGTTGGTCTTTGCAGCGATTGAGTCTCGCGGTGTTATGCCGCTGGCCTGGGGCGAAAATGGCTTCCGCCAAGTGTCGAACTCCCGTGGGCCGATTAGTCAGCCAGAGGATTTGGATGGTCTGAAAATCCGCGTGGTTGGCTCACCGCTGTTCCAGGATACCTTCTCTGCCCTTAACGCAGATCCGACGCAAATGAGTTGGACAGATGCTCAGCCAGCGTTAACCACTGGCGCGGTTGACGGGCAGGAAAATCCGCTTTCAGTATTTGATGTTGCGCGTATTGATCAGGTGGGCCAGGAGCACTTAACGCTCTGGAACTACATGAATGACCCGCTAATTTTTGCGGTTAACCAGCAGGTATGGCAATCGCTTGATGAAGAACAGCAAGTGCTGTTGCGTGAAACTGCCATTGAAGCGGGGGAGTGGGAAATCGCCATGACGCGTGAGGAAGAAAGCGAGCGCCTGGCGGCTATTCAAGAGCGCGGTGTCACAGTAACCGAGCTTTCCGATGAGCAGTATCAGGCGTTTGTCGATGCCACGCAGTCCGTTTACGAAAAATGGGCCCCGCGCATTGGGGAAGACGTGGTTAACGCAGCTCGGTCGGCTATCGACGCACGTTAATAGCTCCTTAGTGTTTTAACTGCCGGCCTTTAGGGCCGGTAGCTTTTTTTTGTGAGGCTGCCATGAAAGGCTTTCCCGATGCACGCCCTGAACGCTGGCTGGGCGCGCTGTCACTTATTATTATTTCGTTGATTAGTCTGGGAAATGTGGTCACACGTTACCTGACTGGCGGCTCATTCTCGTTTACCGAAGAATTTTCCGTATTTTTACTGGTGGTGCTTACATTCGCAGGGGCATCGGTGGCGCTTAGGCGAAACCGTCATATTCGTATTGTTTTTTTGGAGCGGGCGCTACCTGGGCGCTGGCGCAGCGCACTTATTCTATTTCAAGCGCTATGTGGGGTAACCGTTCTGGGCTTGATCACTTGGTATGGTGGAAAGCTAGCCTGGCAAGAGTACCAATGGGAATCGCTATCGCCGGGGTTAGGGTTGCCTCAGTGGTGGTACTTAGTATGGCTTCCGATATTATCCTTTGCCATGGTATGGCGTCTCGTTCAGCAAACCCGAGATCGATTAAACGGAGGGCTGGATAATGACGCCTGATATTTGGATGATTCTTGCCTTTGCCGGATTTTTGATAGCGGGTGTGCCCGTGGCATTTTCGCTCGCGTTAGCTGGTTCAGTGGGTATTGTGGCTGGGCTTTCGCCAGATATGTTGGCGACGCTAGGCACCAATACCTATAACAGCATTGCCAAGTACCCTTTAATCGCGATACCGCTATTCATACTGACAGGTCTGATTTTTGAGCGCTCAGGTGTGGCGTTGCGCTTGGTACGCTTTGCTCAGGCGCTTATTGGGCCTCGTCATGGCGGTCTGGCGCTGGTTGCGGTACTAGTGTGCATGATTATGGGTGGCATGAGTGGCTCGGGCCCGGCGGATGCAGCGGCAGTGGCCATGGTAATGCTGCCAAGCATGACAAAAGCGGGCTATCCAAAGCCATTTTCCGCAACCCTTATTGCCGCATCGGCATCCACCGCTATCTTAATCCCTCCTTCTGTGGCGCTAATTCTTTACTCGATTGTGGTGCCCGGTGTCGATCTGCGCGCGTTATTTGCCGCAGGACTTTTTCCCGGCATTTTGGCAGGGCTAGCGCTGCTGGTGCCTGCGATGATCGTTGCTAAGCGTTACGGCTGGGAAGGAACACCGGTAGCAGGTGCTGAAACCTTGACCGTGTGTACGACGTTTAGGCAAGCGTTGCCCGCTTTGTTTGCTCCAGTGCTTATTTTAGGGGGGCTGCGCTCAGGCCTATTTACCCCGACAGAAGCCGCCGTTGTAGCGGTTGCCTATGGCACCATTGTGGGGCTGTTTTTGACGAAAGAGCTTTCGTTACGTGACCTGTGGGAATTGTTAGGAGAGGCCGCGATTATTTCTGGAGTGGTGATGTTGATTATCGCTCTAGCGGGCATTTTTGCTTGGGCTGGTACAATGCTGGGGACTTTCCGTCATTTGGCAGAGTGGATTATTGGCTTAACGGACAACGGTGTTTTGCTGTTGGTGCTGGTCATGCTAGCAGTATTAGTCGCTGGCATGCTGCTTGACGCTATTTCTATCTATCTCATCATGATGCCAGTGCTGATACCCGTTATGCAGCACTTTGAATGGAACCCCGTTTGGTTCGGCATTCTGCTAGCCATGAACATCGCTATTGGTCAATTTACCCCGCCGGTTGCGGTGAATTTAATGGTAACCACTGAGGTTGCCAAAATCCGTTTGGAAGAGACTTTGGGGTGGGCATTGCTATTTGTTGTGGCGATGGGATGTGCGCTTGCTCTTGTGGCCATTTTTCCAAGTATTGCGCTGTGGTTGCCATCTGTACTTGGTTATAACGTCTAACACACCTATGCCTGACGTCATTCGTCATAAGATGTTCAATCCGCTATACGCTATGCGAATACGGCATGGCTATTAACGGTAACTAAACGTAATTCATCGGTAATCTGAGTTTGTTGTCTGAGCTGCTTGTGGTAGGCAATGTCATCTACCGTGTGCATTGCCTCTAAGCGTTAAGTTTATCTGTTGAACAGTAGGACTTAATTGCAAGCACTGGGATGTGTATGGGCGTTATATCGGTAATGACTTGCCGTGTATTTCGCCAAGTATGTTTTTTTTCGCTAAAGTAGTAAGTGTCGGCTGTATTAGTCGGCGTTGATAACAGATTGTCTTGAAAACGTTTTGGCAGAAAAACACCTGAGGGAACCGTTCAGCAGGTGAAGTTAAAGCGTATAACGCTCACAACATCAAGATAAAGAGGTGTGTCCATGAAACGCCATGTATTTTCCACTGCCGCCTTCTCCGGCGCGCTGATTGCAGCCGCTACGTTTGCATCTCCGGCGGTTGCACAGGAACGCTTCATCACTATCGGTACCGGTGGCCAAACAGGTGTGTACTACGTAGTCGGTCAGTCGATCTGTCGATTGGTGAACCGTCTGGAAGACGCAGACATCAAATGTAATGCACCTTCTACTGGTGGCTCCGTCGCCAATATCAACGGTATCAAATCCGGCGAATTGGACATGGGTGTCGCTCAGTCGGATGTTCAGTACCAAGCTTACAACGGTACTGGGAATTTTGAAGGAGAACCTTACGAAGAGCTGAGAGCGGTGTTCCGTGTTCACGGTGAACCCTTAACTCTGCTTGCGCGTGCTGACTCAGGAATCGAGACACTCGATGATCTGGAAGGTAAGCGCGTCAATATTGGTAATCCAGGTTCAGGCCAGCGTAACACCATGGAAGTGGTGATGGACGCGAAAGGTTGGACCGAAGATACCTTCGCCTTAGCATCTCAGCTTGATGCCGCAGAGCAAGCGGCAGCTCTTGCTGATAATAACGTTGATGCCATGGTTTATGTGGTGGGCCACCCCAATGGTTCCATCCAAGAAGCTACTACCACCGTTGATGCTCGCCTGATTTCACTTAATGACGAAGACATTCAGGGCATCGTTGATGAATACCCCTACTATTCAACATCGGTAATTCCGGGTGGTCTGTATCGTGGTAACGACGAAGATGTCGAAACTTTCGGCGTGGCGGCTACCTTTGTAACCACTGCTGAAGCTGACGAAGACGTTATCTACCAGACCGTCAAGGCAGTTTTCGATAACTTTGATCGCTTCAAACGCCTGCATCCGGCCTTCGAGAACCTTGATCCGGAAGATATGGTGACCCAGGGGCTTTCTGCACCCCTGCATGATGGGGCTGCGCGTTACTACCGTGAACAAGGCTGGATCGAGTAACCGTATAGCTTGACGTACTGTTACCTTGGTAAGAAATGCGCGGTTACCCCAGGGTGCCGCGCATTTTAGTTTAGAATGTTTTATAGGGCATTTCGATATGGCAATTATGCGTCAATCGTCTCGGAGAAGGGCAGGCATATGACTGAAGATAAGAATAGACCTTCGGGAGCCGGAGTAGACTTGGAGGATATGGTAGCCTCCAGTGACACGGGAGCCCGTAAACCGACCGGCATGCCCGGTAAGCTCTTGGTAAGCATTGCAGCGGCATGGTCTCTTTTTCAATTGTGGATCGCTTCTCCAGTGCCCTTCATTTTGGGGTTTGGCGTTTTTAATGCCACAGAAGCTCGCTCTATCCACTTAGCCTTTGCGCTGTTTCTGGCGTATATGGCCTATCCGGCACTCAAGCGTTCACCTCGTGACCGTATTCCGATCCAGGACTGGATACTTGCAGCAACAGCAGCCTTTTGTGGCGCTTACATGTTCATGTTTTATGAGCAACTATCCCAGCGCCCCGGCGCACCAATAATGCAGGACGTTATTATTGGTATCGCAGGGATACTGCTACTGCTAGAAGCGACTCGTCGTGCGCTTGGCCCGCCGTTGATGATCGTGGCGTCAGTTTTCCTTATCTATAGCTTGGCTGGCCCTTGGATGCCGGGCATTCTTTCACATGGTGGTGTTAGTCTATTTGGCTTGATTAATCACCAATGGTTGACGACTCAGGGGGTCTTCGGTATCGCTCTAGGGGTCTCAACTAGCTTCGTGTTCCTATTTGTGTTGTTCGGTGCTTTGCTAGATAAGGCTGGTGCTGGCAACTACTTTATTAAAGTTGCATTTTCGCTGCTTGGTCACTATCGCGGTGGTCCAGCGAAAGCTGCTGTAGTCGCTTCTGCAATGACCGGTTTGATTTCCGGTTCTTCGATTGCCAATGTTGTGACCACCGGTACTTTTACGGTGCCAATGATGAAGCGGGTAGGGTTTTCTTCCGAAAAGGCGGGTGCAGTCGAAGTGGCGTCATCGGTCAACGGGCAGATTATGCCTCCGGTGATGGGGGCTGCCGCCTTCCTGATGGTCGAGTATGTAGGTATTTCTTATGTCGAAGTAATTAAGCATGCCTTCTTGCCTGCACTGATTTCGTATATCGCGCTGGTCTATATCGTTCACCTGGAAGCCCTAAAAGCCAATATGCAAGGGCTTCAAAGCAGCAATCCGCCTAAGCCGCTGGTCAATAAAGTGGTCGGTTTTCTCGGTGGTCTGCTACTGATGATGATCACCGCTCTGGGGGTCTATTATGGCCTCGGTTGGCTCAAGCCGGTACTGGGCGACGCTACTCCCTGGGTGGTGGCCGTTGGGCTGACAGTGATTTATATCGCACTACTCAAACTGGCGGCAGGTTACCCCGAACTTGAGCTCGATGATCCTAACCAGCCAATCTATTCACTGCCGCAGACGAAGCCTACAGTGCTGGTTGGCTTGCAGTACATTCTACCTGTCATTGTGTTGGTCTGGTGTCTGATGGTCGAGCGCTTGTCGCCAGGACTGTCGGCTTTTTGGGCCACTGTTTTCATGATCTTCATCATTCTTACTCAACGCCCCATCACGTCGATCTTTAGGGGGCGCGGCGATATGGCTGCGGATTTGCGTGAAGGTGCTATGGATCTGTGGAGCGGTTTAGTCACCGGCGCTCGCAACATGATTGGTATCGGCATCGCCACTGCCACCGCTGGCATCATTGTCGGTGCTGTATCGCAGACTGGGGTGGGTCTGGTACTGGCCGAGGTAGTGGAAACGCTTGCCATGGGTAACTTGATGCTGATTTTACTGCTTACTGCAGTGCTCAGTTTGATTCTTGGCATGGGGTTGCCTACGACGGCTAACTACATTGTAGTATCTGCGCTACTGGCGCCAGTTATCGTCAGCTTAGGTGCTGAAAATGGCCTGCTAGTGCCATTGATTGCGGTACACCTGTTTGTGTTTTATTTCGGCATCATGGCGGATGTTACGCCGCCGGTGGGGCTGGCGTCCTTTGCAGCGGCGGCAGTATCGGGTGGCGATCCCATTCGGACAGGCTTCCAGGCTTTCTATTACAGCCTTCGTACCGCGGCGCTACCGTTCTTGTTCATCTTCAATACCGACCTGCTGTTAATCGATGTGACCTTCCTCCAGGGAATTTTGATCTTTGTCGTCTCGACTATCGCTATGCTGATCTTCGCCGCAGCAACCCAGGGTTTCATGATTACACGCAACCGTTGGTATGAGTCTATTGTGCTGCTGCTGATCGCGTTCACGCTGTTCCGCCCCGGTTTCTGGATGGATATGATCCATGATCCCTATGAGTCGATATCGCCTGACCAATTCGTTGAAGCGCTGGGCAGTGTCGACGAAGACTCTACCCTGCGCTTGCAGATTGCGGGCCTTGATGACTACGGTGATCCCATGACGACCTACATGACACTTCCGGTGCCAGAGGGTGAAACGGGACAAGAGCGGCTCGACAACCTGGGCATGGAGCTTTTTATTGAGGATGGTAAGGCGACCGTTGATATGGTGGCTTATGGCAGCCAAGCTGCAGACCTCGGTTTCGACTTTGATCAAGAAATCATTGAGGTACTGGCTCCTGTTGACCGTTGGACTAAAGAGCTGATGTGGATTCCTGCGTTCCTGGTCTTTGGGCTGATTGTATTGATGCAGCGTCGGCGTCGTAATAACACGTCAGCTACTGCTGCCGCATGAAGGAGAATGCCATGTACAGCAAGATCATGTTGCCGGTGGACCTGAATGAGGAAGCTTCTTGGTCAAAGGCGCTGCCTACAGCCCTGACGTTATGTCGCACTTTTGGTGCTTCGCTACATGTGGTTACGGTACTGCCGGATTACCGTATGCCGATGGTGGGTTCCTATTTTCCCAAGGACTTCGCTAAAAAGGCGCATGCAGCGATAACCGATGCACTTCATGACTTCATTAAGGAGAAAGTGCCTGAGGACATTCAGGTACAAAGTGTCACTGTGGATGGTTCCCCGTGGGAGGGGATTATCAAGGCTGGTAAGAAACTGGATGTGGACCTGATCGTTATGGCATCACATAACAAGCGTAAGTTTGTAGATTATGTCTTGGGGCCTAACGCTGAACATGTGGTTCATCACTCCAAGGTATCGGTAATGATCGTGCGCTGACGTTTCAATACCGAGTTGTTTGTTAAGCGAACTCCAGGCCATTTGGCCTGGAGTTTTTGTTTGTGAGGTTATATTAACGCTGGCTAACGCATCGAATAAATTGTCGTTAATAGCATGAAAGCAGGATTTTTTGTACGCGATGTCGCCAGACAGCCCCACCATGTCATTGCTCAGCTACATTAAAGGTACGTTAAGCCATTAACCCATGGTTAACGAACTCATGCATGTGGCAACTTTTTCAGGGTATCGGGCAAGTTCGATCTCAACCTGAATGGGGTCTAAAGGCCACCGCTGCATTGGGGTAAATCTAAGGAGTCATGCTATGAATGCAGCTACAACAAAAACGCACGGCCGAGCAGATATGCCTAATGTAAAAATCACTATTAATAAGGTGGGAATGGATCGGCCGCGTGCATGGCTTGCCGCGGGGTTCGAGGACTTTCGTCGCGCAACTGCTATCAGTTTAACCTACGGCATGTTTTGGGTGGGATTAAGCATAGCCATTACAGCGGGTGCAATAACACTCGGCTATTGGTACTGGTTATTACCTATGATCGCTGGGTTTATGTTTGTTGGGCCACTGGTGGCGGTAGGCTCCTATGGCATTAGTCTTGCTCTTGAGCGGGGAAGGGTTCCTAACCTTGGCGATGCCTTCGGCAGTTGGCGTCCGCACGCAGGCCAGTTGGCGATGATGGGCGTGATGATGATGATTTTCTTCCTCGCCTGGATTCGTCTTGCAACGCTGCTGTTCGCGTTGTTCTTTGGCTTTGAAGTACCTAGTCCAGAAACCCTTTACACATCACTCCTAACCACGCCTGAAGGCTTGGGCATGATTGCAGTAGGTTCAGTGGCAGGCGGTATTCTCGCTTTCGGTGCGTTTGCGATTAGCTCAGTGGCTATCCCAACGCTAATGGATCAAGATCTTACTTTTATGGAGGGTATCGAAGCTAGCGTGCGCTGTGTTGCCAAAAACTTCCGTCCGATGCTGTTGTGGGCTGCTATTTTGACAGGCTGCGTCTTGATTGGTGTGCTTACGTTTTACATTGGCTTGGCACTCATTTTACCCGTTTTAGGCCATGCAACATGGCATGCTTATGAAGAATTGGTGCGCTTTGAGCCAGTCGAAAAGCTTGAGACCTAACGGTCAGAAAGTCTTGAAATGTTGAGCCTCAAACGCGTTGCTAAGTAAAAACATACTTAACCTGACTATGTGAAAGAGATAGCGTAACCTTTGCGCTATCTCTTTTTTATCCAGAGTCCTGCCTGTCTTGATAGTTGACAGAAACGGTCCTGTTTTCAAGATATTGTGTCGTGAGGTAAGCGTTGTGAAAGCGTTTTTACTGGGAGGGATTATGCTGTTGCTCAGCATTCCCGTGACGGGTCATATGCGGACAGAGGCCTCCCTCGATATGCCCGAAGGGCCTGTTATTCTCACAGTCAACGGTGGCATAACACATTTCAACGCAGCCCAGGGCGCACTCTTTGACCGTGATATGTTACAAGCTTTGCCACAGCACTCCTTTGAAACGGGCACGCCGTGGACTGAGGGCAGTAGTACTTATAGCGGACCGCTGATGCGCACATTATTAGAGCATGTCGGGTTGCCTGGTTCTGGAAATAGCTCTGGAAATAGCGTTTACGTCTCCGCTTTAAACGGGTTCGAAGCGGAAATACCGATCAGTGATTTTTATAAGTATGATGTGATCCTAGCATTAGAGCGGAACGGGCAAAGCATTCCCATCCGTGAGTACGGCCCTTTGTGGGTGCTTTATCCTTTCAGCCAAGATGAGGCTCTTTTAAGTGAAAAAATGCGTTTTAGAGCTGTTTGGCAAGTTATGCAGATAAATGTCCGTTAGTCAGTCTATTTCTCGGGCTCCCCGCCTGCTGCGTTATCCGCGTCGCTTTAAAGTGGTTGCTATGATTACCGTCCTGCTGTTCGCGGCAGCTCTGGTAGTGGCAGCCTTAGCGGCTTGGCGTCAGGATAATTTGACACAAAGTTTGAGAGAAGATACGGCTTGGGTAGTTTATAAGCTTGATCGCGATGCGATTCAGCTATTCAACCACTTACTGGCGGCCACCCGTGGCCCGATTTCACCTTCCGATCAGGACGATCTGAACCTGCACTTCGAACTGCTCTATAGTCGAATGACGCTGTTGCAAGAGGGCGAAGTGAGCCTGCTGTTAGACAATATCAGTATGGCAAAAGCGTTGTTAGTTCAAATTCAGCAGCAGCTAGATACGCTAGACCCTATGTTTGAACCTCATGCATCTTTACCTCAGCCGCCGATTGCTGAGCTAGAGGAAGAGCTGTTGGTGCTAACTCGACTGACAGAGCGATTTGTTATCGCTATTAATGGTTATCTAGCGGAGTCTGCTACTGAAGAGCGCGTGCTATTAAATATTTTATATAAGCTTTTAATGTCGCTATTGGTGGGAATGAGTTTCGCTGTATTGCTGGTAATTGTGTTTCTGGTGCGTGAAATGCGAGAAAGCGCCTCCGCTCGTCGTGAGCAAGAGCAACTTAGCCATCAACTAGAAATCACTGCCACGCAGGCACAGGCCGCGAATCACGCTAAATCTGACTTTTTAGCGATGGTTAGCCATGAAATTCGCACGCCGCTCAACGGTGTTATTGGCATGAGTGAGTTGCTACGTGAACCATCTAGCCTTGCGCAAGTAGAAGACTATGCTCGTACGATTCATGACAGCGCTAATCAGTTGCTAGCGATGATCAATGAGATTCTTGATTTTTCAAAGATTGAAGCGGGGCACCTAACGCTTGAAACTGCGCCCACTGCCCTTAAACCACTAGTCGACAGCGTTATATCGCTTTTTGAGCCTCGCGCTAAGGAAAAAGGCCTGCAGTTAACGTTATATGTTGATCCTTTAGTACCGGCATGGGTAATGATCGATGCCAGCCGATTGCGCCAGATTTTGCTTAACCTCATCACAAACGCTATTAAATTTACTGACCATGGTAAAGTCAATATACGTATTTATTCCACGGTAAAGAGCCTGTTATTTGAAGTTTGTGATACCGGTTGTGGCTTAAATGAGGAGCAACAGGCGTCACTGTTTGAGCCATTTCAACAAGCGGATGAGTCAGTTGCTCGTCGGTTTGGCGGTACTGGGTTAGGTTTGGCGATTTGTAAACGCTTAAGCGAAGCCATGCAAGGACGACTAGGGGTTCGTAGCACTCCTGGGCAGGGCAGCACATTTTGGTGCGAGTTGCCCCTTGTAGAAGCCAGCCCCGTCACCGCTCCATTGCCGCCCGAACCAACGCAGGATTTTACAGGCACATCCTTACTACTTGTGGAAGACAATGCCGTCAATCGTAAAGTTGCCATTGGGCTACTGTCGCGCCTTGGATGTGATGTCGTCTGTGCTGAAAATGGCCAAGATGCTCTGGACATGGTGCAGACTCAGCAGGTGCACCTTATCTTTATGGATATTCAGCTACCGGATATCGATGGCATCACCGTGACCAAAAGGCTTCGCTCTCAAGGCGGTTGGCTGGCTAACGTGCCGATTGTGGCCATGACGGCTGGCGGCGTGGAAGATGTTCGCCAACGCTGCCTAGCAGCGGGAATGAACGATTACATTACCAAACCGCTATCCTTACTTGCCCTTAGCCATGTGCTGTCACTGCAGCTGTTTACGGCTTCGCGCCCAGACGCCTTGTCGGTGTTGCCTTTAGATCAGGAGCAGCAAGAGTTACAGCCACTCCTTAACCGTGCAACACTAGAGTCCCTGGTTATGTCATTGGGAGCTGAAAGTGTCGATCAGGTCATCATGCTTTATTACCAGCAAGTGAGTGATTACTCTGCGCAGTTGGCTGCTTACCTAAGGAACGCGGAATTTCTGACAACGGAGCAAGCCAAGCAAGTGGCGCGCTTAGCACATCAGCTGCGCGGCGAATCGCTCGGTGTTGGGGCAGAGCGTTTGGCCGCTGAGGCTAAACGGCTCGAAATAATCGCCAGTAACAGTGCGTCTTCACCGCAAGATTTTACTGAAACCATGAGTCTGTTGAGGCAAACCGCTTCGCGAACTCATGCAGCGTTGGAGAAATGGCGCCGTGACGATAGCACCGAAGAATAGCGGTATTCAGATCGCTGCCAGCAACCAGCTTAATCCCTTCCAAGCCGCCGATGAACTGGCTCAGCAGCTAGGCCATGAGCACTTAGGTTTTGTGCTGTTTTTTTGCAGTGCAGAGTATCCGTTAGAGGAACTAGCAACTGCCCTTGGTGGTGCGTTTGATAAGGTGCCGATGAGTGGTTGCACGACGGCGGGCGAGATTACACCGCAAGGCTATGACCGAGGCTCTGTGGTTGCGATAGGTTTTGATAGTCGCGTGTTTGCAATTGAAACCGCACTGGTAGACGACCTTGAACACTTTGACCTTAGCCGCGCACAACCGCTCGTCGATACCTTGCTGGAGCGTTGTCGACAGCAGGCGGTTGCACCGGTGAACGAGCATAGCTTTGCCCTCACGTTACTAGATGGTTTGTCCAGCCGTGAAGAACAGGTATTAGCAACCCTAGATGCTGCTCTTGGCCGTATACCCAGCTTTGGCGGCTCGGCCGGTGATGATAATCACCTTACCCATACCCATGTTTATGCTAATGGGCATTTTCATACCCGCGCCGCCGTGGTGGTAATGCTTAACACGCGGCTCCCGTTTGAGGTGTTTTCTACCCATCATCTTGAACCGCTTGCCCATAAATTGGTGGTAACAGAGGCTGACCGGGAGCAGCGCCGAGTGCTAGAGCTTAACGGGTTACCTGCTGCTGACGTGTATGCAGCGTTAGTTGGCTGTTCTGTTGATACGCTATCGCCATCCATTTTTGCCCAGCACCCGCTGGCAGTTTATATCGGCGGCCAACACTATATTCGTTCAATACAACGCGTGAATGAAGATGCTAGCCTAACGTTTTACTGTGCGGTGGAAACGGGCATTGTGCTCACCGCGATGCGGCCTGCGCCGTTACTCTTAGATCTAGAGGTGATGCTACAGCGCGTGCAACAACGCCTGGGTGCAACACCTTCGATTATAGGCTGTGATTGTTTCTTAAGGCGTATGGCGCTTGAGTCTTTGCAGCAGTTGGATCAAGCGTCAGCGCTGCTTCGTCAGGCACGAGTGGTGGGGTTTAATACCTACGGCGAACATCATCATGGCATGCACGTAAACCAAACCTTTACGGGGGTGGCTTTTGGCGCTCTTCCAACTAGCGGCGGATAGCGATACTGCGGCGGATAATGCCACGCTGCGCGAGGAAAACCGCCGTTTGCGTAAGGTTTGCCAGGCGCTGATGGAGCGTGTGGAGTCCGGAGCAAGCCCTAACAGCGCCCCTTATGCAGCGTTTGAGCGCTCGGTGCTGCTGGCAGAGCAAGTACGCGAACGCACCGACGCACTTCACCGCACATTAGATGAGCTTAGCCAAGTGAATGCACGACTGCTGGCGGCGAATGCTGAAGCGGAGGCGGCCAATCTTTCCAAAACGAAATTTTTAGCGGCGGTTAG
>NZ_JABUZF010000268.1:24924-34325 GCF_014897885.1 Halomonas sp. 3D7M
AAACGCCGCACGGTTATTCGCCAGTGCCTTAGAAACGCATGCGCTTCCCGAGGCCTCCCAGGCTTTAGTAGGGCACATAGGGCGTTCGTTAAAAGATGTCGAAGGGCTTTTAGGTACATTGGTGGATATTTCCCGCCTGGATGCTGGCGTACTTCACGCGGATAAAGCACCGTTTGCGGTAAGCACACTGCTAGATGCCTTGGCCGAAGAGTATCGGCAAGTGGCCGCCGTACGTGGGCTGACGCTTCACTATGTGCCGTCGAGTGTGGTGGTCGAATCTGATCTAGCGCTGCTGGCGCGTGTCGTGCGCAACTTCCTCAGCAATGCTGTGCGCTATACCGAACATGGTCACTTACTGCTTGGCTGTCGACGACGCGCCAATGGTCTTGAAATTATGGTGGGCGATACTGGGCCGGGGATACCAGAGCCACAGCGTAAGGCGATTTTTCTAGAATTTCGCCGCGCCAACCAGTCCCAAAGTGGCCACAGCCGAGGGCTTGGATTAGGACTGGCAATCGTCGATCGTATCAGCACTATGTTAGAGCACCCTGTGTCGCTGACTTCACAGCTTGGGCGTGGCTCGCTTTTTTCTGTGCTGGTCCCTTTTTCTGTGCCAGTACCTAATGCAGCCCCAAGCGCGGGAGCATCGCCTGTTGCGTATGCGCCAAAAGCGTTGCCTGGGGCTGATCGTTGGCAGCACGATCCGCTACAGGGCTGTGTCATATGGGTGATTGATGATGATCCCGCGATTATAGAAGGGATGCAGGCGTTGCTGGGCAGTTGGGGGTGTCGGGTGAGGGCAGCCGCTACGGTGAGCGCGCTGGAAGCAGCGAGTGACGGTGAGCGCCCGGCCGTACTGTTGGTGGATTATCACCTGGGTGACCATCGTGAAAATGGGATCGATCTGGCTGCAAGATTGCGTCGACGCTATCCAGGGTTGGCCACCGTAGTCATCACTGCCAACCATGAGGCAGCCTTGAAACGGGCCACCCGGGAAGCAGGTATGCACTGTTTGTTAAAGCCGCTCAAGCCTCTTCGCTTAAAGATGCTACTAGGAACGCTCTTAGAGACTTCTGCTTAACGGGAAGTAGGCGGTTAGGTGGAAGAGGTTCGTTTGGCAAGATAAGCGCCTAGTTCCTCTTCACCTGCGATGACGATGGCGTGCACTCTGCTTGTTGCACCGAGCTTGCGTAAAATAGCCGAGACATGCGTTTTAACGGTAGTTTCAGCGATGAACAGTTCTCGTGCGATCTGTTTATTGGACATCCCCTGAGCCATGCAACCCAATACATCTAATTGCTTGTCGGTTAAGCGTATTAGTCGTTCGCGGGACACCTCCGACGAAGGCGTCAACGCTGATGACTCCATGCGCGGGGGCGGCTGGCGCATAATATCTGCAGGCAGATAAAGTTGCCCTTGAAGAATTTGGTTGAGTGCTGCTAACAGCTGCTCTCGGGGGGTTGATTTCGGAATATAGCCCACGGCACCTTGGGTAATGGCATCTAACACCAACTGGCGCTCCTGATGTGCCGAGACAATGGCGACGGGAAGCCATGGGAATCTTTCTCGAAGTATTGTCAGACCCTCTAGTCCATCGGCATCGGGCAGGCTTAAATCGAGCAACAGCAGATCAAGCTCATCGTGGGTGCCTATCGTGTGAATAGCCGCCGCCAAACTGTCCGACTCCAGCAGTTGAGTATCTGTTAAACCAGCGCTAATCACCGCGTGTAATGCTTCGCGAAACAGCGGATGGTCATCTGCCACTAGCAACGAGTACATGGCGTCTCCTACCAAGGGATGAGGGTGCGTCCTGCCATCGGGCTATATCGTAAATGGCGTGTGTGGCTAACACTGGGTAGGCACCTTATTTAATAATCATAATACTCAGGAGCTTTACCATGATCTACGCCAACCCGGGTGATGCTGGTTCCGTTGTGTCCTTTGAGAAACGCTTTGGCAACTATATCGGCGGTGAGTTTGTTCCCCCGGTCAACGGCCAGTACTTTGATAATATCAGTCCTGTTAACGGCCAAGTATTCTGCGAAATTCCCCGCTCTAGCGCTGAAGACATTGAGAAAGCGCTAGATGCAGCTCACAAAGCAGCGCCTGCCTGGGGTAAAACCTCCGTTCAAGAGCGCAGTAACATCCTACTTAAGATTGCCGACCGCCTCGAGCAAAACCTTGAAATGCTGGCTGTCGCAGAAACGTGGGATAACGGAAAAGCGGTTCGTGAAACCCTGAATGCGGATATTCCGCTGGCTGTTGACCACTTCCGTTACTTTGCTGGCTGCTTGCGTTCACAAGAAGGTACGGCTGCGGATATCGATGCTAACACCGTTGCCTACCATTTCCATGAGCCGCTGGGCGTTGTTGGTCAAATTATTCCCTGGAACTTCCCGATTCTAATGGCTGCTTGGAAACTTGGCCCTGCCCTTGCCGCGGGTAACTGCGTCATACTGAAGCCAGCTGAGCAAACTCCTGCCTCAATATTGAAAGTTATGGAGGTTATTGGCGACCTGCTGCCCCCCGGCGTGCTAAACGTCGTTAATGGATTTGGCGCAGAAGCAGGCCAAGCACTCGCCACCAGCAAGCGTATTGCCAAAATTGCCTTTACCGGTTCGACGCCGGTTGGCTCACATATTCTTAAATGTGCCGCAGAAAATATTATCCCCTCGACAGTGGAGCTGGGTGGTAAATCACCCAATATCTATTTCGCTGACATCATGAACGCCGAGCCGACGTTTATTGATAAAGCCGTCGAAGGCTTAGTGCTGGCCTTCTTCAACCAAGGCGAAGTATGTACCTGTCCTTCTCGTGCGTTGATTCAAGAGAGCATGTACGACGAGTTTATGGCCAAGGTGGTTGAGCGGACTAAAACAATCAAGCGCGGCAACCCGCTGGATACCGACGTGCAGGTTGGTGCTCAAGCCTCCCAAGAGCAGTTCGATAAAATCATGTCGTACATGGACATCGCGCGCGACGAAGGCGCCGAGTTCCTTGCTGGCGGTGATAAAGAGAGCCTGGATGACAGCATCAATGGCGGCTACTACATCCAGCCGACACTGCTCAAAGGCAACAACAAGATGCGCGTCTTCCAGGAAGAGATTTTTGGACCTGTGGTCGCTGTTACCACCTTCAAAGATGAAGAAGAAGCGCTCGCTATTGCCAACGATACCGAGTTCGGCCTGGGTGCTGGCGTATGGAGCCGTGACATCAACGTCGCCTTCCGTATGGGGCGTGGCATTCAAGCAGGTCGCGTATGGACCAACTGCTATCACCAGTACCCTGCCCATGCTGCGTTTGGCGGTTATAAGAAATCAGGCGTAGGTCGCGAAACCCATAAAGTGGCGCTTGAGCACTATCAGCAAACTAAGAACCTGCTAGTGAGTTACGATATTAACCCGCTAGGTTTCTTCTAATACGCTATTCTGCAGTGATCTCGCCCGGCTATTGCCGGGCGTTTTGCTACTCCCCTGACGCTTACTGTAACGATAAGAGCAACCACAAGTTGCCACATCGACAACTATCAGGAGTTGCATCATGGATAACACAATGCGAGCGGCAGTCGTACGTGAGTTCGGTCAGCCACTAGCGATAGAAGAAGTAAACGTGCCTCGTCCCAAGCGGGGAGAGGTGCTGATGAAGGTGGCGGCCTCTGGCGTTTGCCACACCGATTTACATGCAGCACACGGCGATTGGCCGGTAAAGCCCTCGCCACCGTTTATTCCAGGGCACGAAGGCGTTGGGCATATTGTAGCGGTGGGTGACGGCGTTACCCATGTCAAAGAGGGCGATCGTATCGGCGTGCCCTGGCTGTACTCAGCCTGTGGTTACTGTGAACACTGTTTAGGCGGCTGGGAAACCCTATGTGAATCCCAGCAAAATACCGGTTACTCGGTCAACGGCGGGTTTGCCGACTATACCTTGGCGGATGCGGGCTATGTAGGGCGTCTGCCGGACGCCGTTGATTTCATCGAAATAGCCCCGGTTCTGTGTGCGGGAGTGACGGTTTATAAAGGCTTGAAAATGACCGATACCCGCCCCGGCCAGTGGGTGGTTATTTCAGGCGTCGGCGGCCTGGGGCACATGGCGGTGCAGTACGCGAAAGCGATGGGGCTGAACGTCGCGGCTGTTGATATTGACGACGGTAAATTAGCCCTAGCCGAACGGTTAGGTGCCACGGTGACGGTTAACGCGATGAAAACCGACCCGGCGGCGTATCTGAAGAAAACCATTGGTGGTGCCCATGGGGCACTGGTCACAGCGGTATCGCCGAAGGCGTTTGATCAAGCGCAAAACATGCTGCGCCGTGGTGGCACTCTGGTGCTCAATGGCTTGCCGCCGGGTGACTTCCCACTGCCGATTTTCAGCACGGTGCTTAACGGTATTACCATTCGTGGCTCTATCGTGGGGACGCGCAGTGACCTTCAAGAAGCGCTGGATTTCGCCGCCGAAGGCAAAGTCAAAGCGACTGTGGCGACCGACACGCTAGACAATATCAACGATGTCTTCCAACGTATGATCGACGGCAAGATAGAAGGCCGTATTGTGCTGGATATGGCGAGCTGAGCGAGCAAGTGGGGGAGACGATAGCTCCCCCTTTATTCCCTGCCGTCTATTCAATACCTACTGAATCTTTCTTTTCCAACCAGCGTTGTGCCATACGCTCGGCATGGGCAAGATTGCTCACGACCGCTAATTTGCCCACTTCACGCTTAATGCCCGCGCGTTTAATTTTGAGTGCCAGGCGCGGCTGCAGCCCAACAAACATCACTCCTACGCCTTGTTCGCTCAGCTCACGGCGCAACGTATCTAACGCCACCATGGCCGTGGTATCCAGACTGGGAACTTCGCGCATATCCAGAACGATAATTCGTACGCTGTGATCAATCACTCGTAGCGTGGCGATCGCCTTTTCAGCGGCACCGAAAAATAGTGGACCGTGAATTTTGTAAAGGGCGACTTCCGGCGGGAAGTGCGCGTCTTTATCGGGTGTGTCTAAGCGTTGAGTATGGGTCAACTGGGCCATGCGGCGAATAAACAGCGCGGCGGCCAAGCCAATACCGACAGCCACCGCGATCACCATGTCAAAAAGTACCGTTAGCCCAAAGCAGATCACCAGCACCCACACATCGCTAGCGGGGGCACTTTTCAGCGTATGCACAAAGTGTTGTGCCTCGCTCATATTCCAGGCGATGATAAATAGTAGCGCAGCCAGGGCCGCCATAGGCACATGTCCCAGAACGCCTGCCAGCGCGACTACCGCGAGTAGCACCACCAGCGAATGCACGACTGCGGCGATAGGTGAGAAGGCGCCGCTTTTGATGTTGGTCGCCGTGCGGGCAAGCGCTGCTGTGGCGGTAATGCCGCCAAAGAAGGGCACGATTAAGTTGCCCAGCCCCTGGCCAATCAGTTCAGCATTAGGATCATGTCGAGTGCGGGTTAGGCCATCTGCCACAACGGCGCAGAGCAGTGATTCAATGGCCGCCAGTAACGCGATGGCTAGCGCTGGGCCAAGCAGCGCTTGAATTAGCGCGAAATTAATCTCAAGTGGTGTGCCGTCAGCGCCAGGAAAGTGCCAGGGTGCAGCAACGCTAGGTGCAAAGGGTGGAATGCCGCTACCGCTTTCACCTTGGAACTCCCAGCTAAACCGTGAGGCGATCGTGTCGACTTCAACGCCACTCATTACTAGTAGTGCGGCAGCTAGGGTACCTACCGCCAAGCCAACTAGTGGCGCAGGTATCGGGGTATTCAATCTGGGCCAGATTGACAGCGTTGCCAAGGTAACAACTCCCACGCTGATTTCTGCGGGGGAAAGGCTGGGTAGCGCTTGGCCAATCAGCACTAGGTTATGCAGCGTACTATCGCCTAGCTCTACTCCGGCCAAGCCAAGAAAGTCAGGTAGTTGTAGGAGCGCAATGACTACCCCGATGCCCGCCGTAAAGCCGAGGATAACCGGGTAGGGCACGTACTGAATCAGACTGCCTAACCGAGAAAGCCCCAGTGCGACCAAAATAGCGCCCGCCATCAGTGTGGCAATCAGCAGTCCGCCCAGGCCATGGTTGGCGACAATAGGAAATAGAATCACCACAAAGGCGGCGGTGGGGCCGGAAATGTTAAAACGCGAGCCACCCGTCAAAGCGATCACTGCGCCCGCGACAATCGCAGTATAAAGCCCGTGTTGGGGTGGCACGCCAGTGGCAATCGCCAACGCCATAGAAAGTGGG
Source organism: Halomonas sp. 3D7M (assembly GCF_014897885.1). Taxonomy (NCBI): domain Bacteria; kingdom Pseudomonadati; phylum Pseudomonadota; class Gammaproteobacteria; order Oceanospirillales; family Halomonadaceae; genus Halomonas; species Halomonas sp. 3D7M. The sequence goes on from NZ_JABUZF010000268.1 coordinate 31,152, forward strand.
ACGGCTACCACACCAATCGTCAGCCCAGCCATGACATCACGCTTCAATTTGGCAAGCGTGTACCCCTCGCGCCAAGCGCTGAGTAGTGCACTGCCCGGCACTGGAAAGGCGTACCCCGAAGGTCGATGAGCGCGGGCCATCAGGCAAGTCTCCTAATAAAGTTGAAAAACAAGCAAGTGGGAAAACAAGGTTTTACGTTACGCCTGCTCAGTGATTCTCACAATATGGCGTTAGTTGTGAGAAGCGTCATCAGGGCGTTTTTCGGGCATAAAAAAATCCCAGCACGTAGGCTGGGATTTCTCTTTTCACTTAAAGACTGACGCCATTACATCTGGGAGTCTTCAGGCGGTTCGCCGATGGTGCCTGGCATTGCTTGCACATGGCCCATCTGTTGACCTGCCAGAGTAAGGAAGTGTAGGTGGCGTTCGTACTCTGCCACGAGATCACCAATCACTTGACCACGGGTATAGCCGTTCAGGTCTTTATCTTGACCGCCTTCAGCTAAGTACACGTCCAAGCGGACATAGAAGTCATCATCCGCAGGTATAAAGCTGGGTGTACGCATACGGTGCGGACATACTTGATAGACAAAGCTAGTGGCATCGCCCAGGTCAACCTGCAGCGTCAGATTGGGAAGCGACTCGCCATCAAGATGCTCTTCGGTAACGTTGGCGGTTTGGCCACGGCTTTCAAGTTCTTGGGCAAATTGCGTCATCGCTGGGCGAATAGAGTGCTGAATGGTTGCTGCGGCACCCGCACGGTTAGAGGTATCCAGCGCACGATCCAAACGCTCGCGCCAGTCGCCGCCGGGTGCGCCACCGGCAATCATGCGACGTGCGTCGGCCTTGCTGCCTTCCAGTTTTAGGGCTTTATACATTCCCACCATGACTGCGAAAATCACCAATGAGAAAGGCAGGGCGGTAATCACCACGGCACTTTGCAGAGCGTTTAAGCCGCCAGCCATTAACAGGGCGATGGTGATCAAGCCAATCACTGCCGACCAGAAAATACGCAGACGGATCGGAGCATCGTGGTTAACGTCACTCAAAATAGAAGTGAAGTTGGCCAGTACCAGTGCACCGGAGTCCGCAGAGGTAATAAAGAACACAATCCCTAGTACCGTTACTACGGCTGCAGTAAGGCCTGCGTAAGGGTAGTACTCAAGCAGTGTATAAAGCGTGGTTTGCGGAGTGTTGAGTGCCTGTTCACCCAGCTCGACCACACCTTGGTTGGCCACCAGCTCAATGCCGCTGTTACCGAACACCGACATCCATACCATCATAAAGGCCAGCGGAATAAACAACGCTCCAGCGACAAATTCGCGGATGGTACGGCCACGTGAAATACGTGCCAAGAAAAGGCCGACAAACGGTGTCCAGGCAATCCACCAGCCCCAGAAGAAGATCGTCCACCACATTTTCCACTCTTGGGCGCCTTCGTCAGCAAACGCGTAGGTGTCAAAGCTGGCACCCACAAAGCCAGAAAGGTAGTCACCAGCGTTATTGACCACTTTATCCAGTAGGACCAGGGTATCGCCTGAAAAGAGTACAAATAGCATCAGGGCTAGCGCGAGTAGCATGTTGAACTCAGAAAGGCGGCGAATGCCTTTCTCGACGCCAGTCACCACGGAAATAGTTGCCAATACCACGACCAGGACGATCAAAATCACCTGCACGGTGAGGGTTTCAGGCACGCCGAACATATAGGTAAGGCCGTAATTGAGCTGCATTACCCCAATACCCAGACTAGTGGCGATACCGAACACGGTGGAGATTACGGCGGTGATGTCCACTGCGTTACCAATCGGACCGTGGATACGCTTGCCCAAAATTGGGTAGAGCGCGCTACGAATCGCCAGTGGCAAGCGATGGCGGTAACTAAAGTAAGCCAGCGCCATACCCATCAACACGTACAGCCCCCAGCCGGAAAGCCCCCAGTGCAGATAGGTTTGAACGACGGCCTGACGCATGGCCTCTTGGCTTTCAGGCGCTAGATCAGGTGGTGCCAGATAGTGGGCGACCGGTTCAGCAACGCTGAAAAACAGCAGGTCAATACCGATACCTGCGGCAAACAGCATAGCTGACCACGATAGCAGCGAAAACTCAGGCCGTGAGTGATCTGGGCCAAGGCGAATGCTGCCAAAGCGCGACATACCAATAATCACCACAAATACCAGATAAGCCACAATCGCCAGCATGTAGTACCAGCCGAATGTTTTGCTCACCCAGGCAAGTCCAGCATCGAAGAAAGCGCCAGCCTGTTCGGTAAACAGCATGGTAAGAACTAAGAAAAGGAGAATTCCCGCCACACTCCCGTGGAAAACCACGGGATTGAGGCGGTCGCGTGAGGGGAGGTTGGGGTTGTCTTTCGCCATGGAGGCGGACTCCTGTTGTTAAGACAAGAATTAAAAACAGCGTTATTTTTGAATGAACGTTCAAATAAAATACGCGGTTTAAGTGCTCACTTCAAGTCACGGGGAAGCTTTCCGACCCGCGGATAAAGCGCTTTTCAGGAGTATAGAAACAAAAATGCCCGGCTAGGCCGGGCGTTAGAACAGGGTTTGACGTTTAATAAACGCTTACTCTGCCGCACTTTCCTCTGCAGGTTCGCTGTGGTGTCCACGACGCTCATGATCGCGCTTGCCATGAGCTCTTTCCCCCTGGCGACGCTCGCTATGTTTCTCAGCATGCATCTCGCGCATGGCATCGCGCAGAGTTTGTTGCTCTTCTTCGGTTAGGATCTCGGCCACCTGTGCTTGGTGCTCTTCGCGCAGCGACAGCATGGCATCACGGTGTTCAGCGTGTGCTTCGTTTAAGGCAGTTTGCTGCTCTTCGCTTAAACCGGCGCGTTGATAAGCTTCTTGGCGGTACTCTTCCATGCGTTCCTGCATTGCTTCGCGGTCAATATCTGCACTGTTGTGGTGATCGGCATTGGCGCTGAAGGCTAAAGGCATAAGGGCAACGGCAAGTAGTGCAGGAGCAAATAGTTGGCGAAGTGACATGTTCATAACAGACCTCGAAACGTTTTAAAAAGTGGCAGTTTATCGATGTCAGTATCTAGGGGCTTGGTGTAAAACGTTTGCACAAAGTGTGCAACAACCGTGACCTTATTTTAGCTTACACGGTCACAATCACTTGGGTGGGGGGCTCACTGGATTTAACAACTGGACTTAAG